>NZ_JBHVHF010000030.1:0-42378 GCF_042800315.1 Streptomyces sp. NPDC057638 | reverse complement strand
CCGCCCGCACCATCCGTGCGGGCGGCCCGTTTCCGTACTATTTCGCCGATTTCCGTACCGTACGCATCAACCTTTCGTACCGTACGGGGACGAACCTCTCGTACCGCGTACGGTCTCTCGCGTCGTACGGGACGAAGGGCGGAACCGGGTCTCTACTCCTCGCCCGCGAGCTTCAGCACCCGCAGCTTCTGGCCCGCGTACCACGTCGCGAGGGCGGTGACGCCGACCAGCAGCACGATGGCCAGCGGAAGGCCGACGTCCGAGCCGATCAGGCCCTCGCCCGCGATCCGCTCCGCGAGGGAGAGGGACCACTGCTGGATGCTCAGCATCCGGGCACCCTCGACCAGGGTGCCGAAGAGGGCCTCCCAGACCAGGGCGTAGATCAGACCGATGACCACGGCGTTACGGCTGACGGTGCCCAGCAGCAGGAAGACGGCGCTGTAGGCGATCGAGGCGACCAGCGCCGCGACGGTGTAGGCGACCGCTATCTGCTGGCCATTGCCGTTGAGGACGAATCCGGCGACCAGGGTGGGGATGGCCGAGAAGGCCATGGTGACCGCGATGGCCACGATCAGCTTGGTGAAGATGATCGTCGGCCGGGAGACCGGCTTGGCGAGCAGATAGACGATGGAGCCGTCGTCTATCTCGGGGCCGATCGCGCCGGTGCCCGCGATCACCCCGATCAGCGGAACCATCGTGGCGAGCGCGAAGCCGCCGAGGACGGAGTTAGTGACCTGGTCGTCCACGCCGTTGAACGCCCGTACGGCGATGGAGATCGCCAGCAGCAGCGCGGGCAGGACGAAGAGGATCGCGGCCCGGCGCCGACCGAGCACGGCCCGGTAGGTGAGCCGGGCGACAGTGGGGTTGTACATCGACGTCACGCCTCCTTTCAGGCCGATACGAGGTAAGAGAAGACCGATTCGAGGGATTCGTCCGAGGGCGAGACCGTCAGCAACCGGATGGAGTTGTTCTGGGCGACGCGCGGCAACAGCTCCGTGAACCGGCCGAAGTCGACCGCCTGCACCTTCAGCGCCCCCTCCGCGAGATCCACCTCGATGCCCGCCGTCGACGGGTCGGCGATCAGCGCGGCGGCGAGCGCCCGGTCGTCGCTGGAGCGTACGAGATAGCGGTGCGGCCGGTCCGTCATCAGCCGCCGGATCCGGCGGAAGTCACCCGACGCGGCATGCCGCCCGGCGACGATGACCTCGATATGCGCGGCGAGCTGCTCGACCTCCTCCAGGATGTGGGAGGAGAACAGGACCGTGCGGCCCTCGGCGCCCATCCGCCGCAGCAGATCCATGAGCTGCATACGCTGGCGCGGGTCCATGCCGTTGAACGGCTCGTCCAGCAGCAGCACGGACGGCTCGTGGACCAGCGCCGAGGCCATCTTGACCCGCTGGCGCATGCCCTTGCTGTACGTACCGATCTTGCGGTCCTGCGCGTACTCCATCTCCACGGTGGCGAGCGCGCGCCGCGCCTCCTGGTCACCGAGGCCGTGCAGCTCGGCGTTGGCGACGACGAACTCGCGCCCGGTGAGGAAGTCGTACATCGCCTCGCGCTCGGGGACGACGCCGATCTCCTTGTAGACGGACTCATTGCGCCAGATCGGCGCTCCGTCAAGGGTGACGGTGCCGGTCGAGGGGGCGAGGAAGCCGCCCATCATATTGATGAGGGTGGACTTCCCGGCGCCATTGGGGCCGAGGAGTCCGGTGACGCCCGGGCCGATGTTCATCGTCACGTCGTTGACGGCGACGACGTTGCCGAACCACCGCGAGGTGTGGTCGATGGAGATCGTGGTCACAGCCCGACCTTTCGGTAGCGGCGCATCAGAGCGGCGTACGAACCGGCGATCAGCGCGAGAACGACCAGGAGGTAGACCACGCCCACGGAGGTGCTCGGGCCGGCCTCGCCCGGGAAGTTGGAGGTGGCACCGAGGAAGGCGACCTGGACGCCGTCGATGAGCGTGGCGGGCGAGAAGAGGCCGAACCACTGGACCACGCCGGACGAACCCGTCTCCCAGGCGATGGCCTGGACGGTGGAGACGGCACCATAGGTGATGGTCAGCGTGGCGATGACGGCGGCGACACCGAACCCGCGGCGCGGGGTGAGCGCGGCCATCACCAGACCGAGCCCGCCATAGAGCAGCGAGAGCAGCGTGACCGAGACGAGCCCCTGGGCGAAGTCCTCCGTCTGGGTGGCGAAGTCCAGCTTGGCCAGCAGCGCGCCCAGATAGAGGATCACCAGCGGCACGGCGGTGAGCACGAAGAGCGCGGACGCCATCGCGCCGTACTTGGCGAGCACGTAGTCGACACGCTCGACGGGACGCGAGAAGTACAGGGGGACCGTCTTGAAGCGCAGGTCCCTGGAGACGGACTGCGGCGCCTGCGACGCCAGATAGAGCCCGATGATCCCCTGCATGACGACCGCGTAGTTGGTGTACTCCAAGGGGAGCTTGTTCGCCTTGGTGGCGACCGCGACCGCGACCATGATCGCCGCGGGGACGCACATCACCGCGAACAGGATCATCGGCAGCACCTTGGACTTGGCCGAGCGGCCGAGACCGTACGCGCCGCGCAGTGACTGCGAGAAGAGCGAGCGGCGCGCGTAGGCGCGGCCGAGGCGGGCGCCGTCGTAATTGCGGTAGCCGATGTTGTGGATACGGGTGGTCTCGGGGGCGGCCCCCGGGGTGTGGCTGCTCATGTGGTGCGCGCCCCCCTCGCGTCGTCCGCGGCCGGGGCCGCGCTGTCCTGGGCCGGGCCGGTGGCGCCCTGGGCGGTCGCCGTCGCCGTCGGCTGGAAGACCTCGGCTATGTGGTGACGGCGCTGTTCCATCCGTACGAGACCGAGGCCGAGTCCCACGACCGCGTCGCGGACCACGTCGTACGTCTGCTCACCGGCGGCTTCCACCAGCAGGATGCGGCCCGCTCCCGGAAGCCCCTCCTCCAGGCGGTCGTGGAGGGTGAGTCCGGCGCCGGTCAGCCGCTCGCGGAGCGCGGCGGTGCCGTCCGGATGCTCGTCGGAGTCGGTGACCTCGACCGCGAGGGTCGCCGTGGTCTGGGTGAAGTCGCTGGTGGAGGAGGAGCGCAGCAGCGAGCCGCCGTCGATGACGACGACATGGTCGCAGGTGCGCTCCAGCTCGCCGAGGAGATGGGAGGTCACCAGCACCGAGATGCCGAAGTCGGTGTAGACCCGGCGGATCAGCCCGAGCATGTCATCCCGGCCGACGGGGTCGAGACCGTTGGTCGGCTCGTCGAGGAAGACCAGCTTGGGGTCGTGGACCAGTGCCTGGGCGAGCTTCACCCGCTGCTTCATACCGGTCGAGTAGCCGCCGATGGGGCGGTAGCGCTCCTCGTACAGACCGACATGGCGCAGGGTGTCGGCGGTCCGCTCACGGGCGGCGGTCGGGGGCAGCCCCGACATCCGCGCCATATGGACCACGAACTCGGTCGCCGAGACGTCCGGCGGCAGACAGTCGTGCTCGGGCATGTACCCCACCCGCTCGCGGATCTGGCCGCCCTGGGTGGCGACATCGAGACCGAGCACGGCGGCCCGGCCCTCCGTGGCGGGGGAGAGCCCCAGGAGGATCTTGATCAAGGTGGACTTGCCGGCTCCATTGGCACCCACCAGTCCGGTCACACCCGGTCCGATGTCCAAGGAGAGCCGGTCAAGAGCGGTCACCCGCGGGAACCGCATGCTCAGGCTTTCGGTCACGATCACAGTCACCCCTCGACCGTAGGGGCCCGGGCCACACCGGTCGTCAGACCGTGTGGGGGGATCGGTGTCCGACTCCAGGAGTACGGACCCGTAGGGGAGCCCTACCGCAGGAGACCGAGCGCGGCCGCGGGAACCGACGAAAGACGAGGAGACGGGGGGTGAGGTCGTGCCGGACGCGTGGGGACCCTCTCGGGGTACGGGGCGGATACGGAACCGGAGGCGACGGGTCCGAGGACGGCGGTGACGGGGACGGCGGTTCTGGTGAGGGGGACACAGACGGAGATGGGGATGGGAGTGGGGATGGGGATGGGGGCGGCAGATGCGCGGACGGCAGTTCCGGGCGCGGCAGTTCCGGGGCTGCGGTTCCGGGAACTGCGGTTCGGCGCTTGAGGACGGACCGCAGACAAAAACTACCCAGAACTGGGTGAAGCGGGTGTTCGGCGCACAGGAAGAACGACCGTCCGCAGACCCAACGGCGGTTATCCACAGGCCGATCCGGGCCCCTTGACGTCGCCGCCGACCATTGTCACATTCGTCACTGTCACGGTGCGCACACGCGCCGTACCGGACGGAGACGGGAGGGGGGCTCGGGATGTGCACGGCGGTGAGGGGCGCCCGGGCGCTCGGAGGAGGGGCGCGGGACGCGGTGCGAGGGGTGCGGGACGGCTGGTCGCCGCTGTGGAGCGGGCAGCGGTCCGCCGGCCACCCTCCGCCAGGCCCGCGTCTGGAGGTGCCCCCATCGCGCGGGCTCTGGGCGGTCGGGCTCCATCTCGGTGTCCGGACGACGGGCGCGACGGGCGAGGAACTCCTCGGGGTCACCGACTCCCGGGACCCACGCGAGAGCGCGATCTGGCGGGATGACGATCTGCCGCAGGCGCGGCCGACAGCGAGGGAGCAGACGTGATTTCTTCCGGTTCTCCTGACGGGACCGCCCACGGGCCCGTCCATCAGCCCGTCTCCGGTCCCCTCACCGGGGCCCGGGAGCGCTGGGTGCGGACGGGCGGGGTCGAGCTGTGCGTCGCCGAACGAGGGGACAGCGACCAGCCGACGGTCATCCTCATCCACGGCTATCCGGACAGCAAGGAGGTCTGGTCGGAGGTGGCGGAGCGGCTGGCCGACCGCTTCCATGTGGTGATCTACGACGTGCGGGGCCACGGCCGCTCCACCGCGCCCCGACCGCTGCGGGGCGGGTTCACCCTGGAGAAGCTGACCGACGACTTCCTGGCGGTGGCGGACGCGGTGAGTCCGGACCGGCCGGTCCATCTGGTCGGCCATGACTGGGGGTCGGCCCAGGCGTGGGAGTTCGTCACCGTCCAACGGACCGAGGGGAGGATCGCCTCCTTCACCTCCATGTCGGGCCCCTCCCTCGACCACATGGGTCACTGGATCAAGGAGCGGATGCACCGGCCGACACCCCGGCGGGTCGGCCAGGTGCTCGGCCAGGGGGCCCGCTCCTGGTACGTCTATCTGCTCCACGCCCCCGCCCTGCCGGAGCTGGTCTGGCGCGGACCGCTGGCCGGACGGTGGCCGAAGACCCTGGCCCTGCTGGAGCGTGTCCCGGCCGGTGAGTACCCCACCCCGTCCTTGCCCAGCGACGGTGCCCAGGGGGCCTGGCTCTACCGGGACAACATCCGCTCCCGGCTGCGGCGCCCCCGTACCGACGCGTACGCGCACGTACCGGTGCAGCTGATCACCCCGACCCATGACGCCTATCTCTCCGAGCGGCTCTATGACGATCTGGCGCGGTGGGTGCCCCGGCTGACCCGCCGTACGCTCCAGGCCCGGCACTGGGTCCCCCGCACCCGGCCCGACCAGGTGTCGGCCTGGATAGCGGAGTTCGTCCTGGCGCAGGAGGGCGCCCCCGCCGGGACCGGAGCGGCGCTGGAGACCACGGCGGCGGCACCGTACGCCGAGCGGTTCGGCGGACAGCTCGTGCTGGTCACGGGGGCGGCGAGCGGCATCGGCCGGGCGACGGCGTTCGCGTTCGCCGAGGCGCGGGCGAGGATCGTCGCGGTGGACCGGGACGCGGTGGGCGTGGCGCGGACGGCGGAGATGGCGCGGCTCGCCGGGGCGCCCGAGGCCTGGCCCGAGGTGGCCGACGTCGGTGACGCGGCCGCGATGGAGAAGCTGGCCGCGAAGGTCGCCGCCGAGTACGGGGTGGTGGACGTGCTGGTCAACAACGCCGGGATCGGGATCACCGGGCCGTTCTTCGCCACCACCACCGACGAGTGGAAGAAGGTGCTCGACAGCAATCTGTGGGGCGTGGTGCACGGCTGCCGCCTCTTCGGCGCGCAGATGTCCCGGCGCGGGCAGGGCGGCCATATCGTCAATGTCTCCTCGGCCGCGGCCTTCCACCCGCTGAAGTCACTGCCCGCCTACAGCGCGACCAAGGCGGCGGTGCTGTCGCTGAGCGAGGGACTGCGGGCGGAGCTGGCAGGCGAGGGCATCGGGGTCAGCACGATATGTCCGGGCCTGATCAACACGAACATCATCAGGACCAGCAGGTTCGCCGGGGCCGGGCCGGAGGAGGAGGCCCGCCGCCAGGAGCGGGCGGCGCGGATCTACGCACGGCGCAACTTCCCGCCGGAGAAGGTCGCGGAGGCCATCCTCCGGGCGGTGCTGCGGAACCAGGGGATCGTCCCGGTGGCGCCGGAGGCCCGGCTGATGATGCTGGTCTCCCGGCACACCCCCCGGCTGATGCGGGCGCTGGCCCGGCTGGAACGACCGCTGTGAGCACCAGCGCCGCCGAGTACCGGATCGAGGGCCTGGCCCAGCACAGCGGGACCACGGTACGGACCATCCGCGCCTACCAGGACCGTGGGCTGCTGCCGAAGCCGGAGCGGCGCGGCCGGTCCAATGTCTATGGCGCGGCCCACCTCACCCGGCTGCGCCAGATCGCGGATCTGCTCGACCGGGGCTACACCCTGGCCTCCATCAAGGAGCTGTTGGAGGCATGGGACACCGGGCGGGGCCTGGGCGGGGTGCTGGGGCTCGTCGCCGAGGTGCACGGGCCGTGGACGGACGAGCGGACGGCCCGGATCACCCGGGCGGAGCTGTGGGAGCGCTTCGGCGGCACCCCGGGTGAGGACGGGCTCCCGGCGCGGGAGCGGCCCCCGGCGAACGCTACGGCCCCAGCGGAGGCCACGACCGCGCCGGAGGCCACGACCCCGGCGGATGCCGCTGCTCCGGGCACTGCCGTCCCGAGCACCGCCGCCCCGGGCCGGAACGGGCTCCCGACAGCGGGCGGATCCTCCGCGCGGGACGGGCATCCGGCGACCGACGGGCTCCCGGCGCCCGAGCGGCCCCCGGATACGCGGCCCCCGGCGGACACGCGGCCCCCGGACACGCGGCTTTCGGCGGAGGACGCCGTCGCGGAGGCGGTGGCGCTGGGGGTGCTGGAGCCGGTACCGGGGCGCGATGACGAGTTTCTGGTGCCCAGCCCGCAGGAGCTGTCCGTGGCGGTCGAGTTGCACGCGGCCGGGGTGCCGATGACGGCGATCACCGGTCATCTGCGGGAACTGCGCGGCCAGGTCGAGCACATAGCGACACGTTTTCTGGAGTTCACCACCGAGCATGTCTTCGCCCGCTATCTGGGACACCCCTCGCGCAGCGACACCGACGCGACGGAGGCCGCGGCCCTGGTGCGCCGGCTGCGCCCGCTCGCCCAGCGGTCCGTCGACGCCGAACTGGCCCGTGCGATGCGCGCCTTCGCCACCCGCCAGCTCCACCACCACCTCACGGCGGACGGACCGCCCCCCGTCGGCGAGGCACCGCGCCCGGTCCCGCTTCCGGCCGAGACCGTGCGCGCGGTCCAGCGGCTGGTGGGTGAGGCGAACGCGGCCGCGTTCATCACGGCCGCGACCGAACGGGAGGTGTGCGCCCGGACCTTGGACGCCCTGTCCACAGCAGGTCAACCACCGACGGAAGTAACCCAAAGGGGATGAGCCACACACCGGTTGTCCACAGACTCACGGAGAATCCTGTGGATAACCGGAGTTGGTTGTGGATCAAACCTTCTGGAGCGGAGATTTCCCGTGAGCTTCGCGGAGCGCCGAGCGCCTGGTTCCACCCGGCCGGAGGGGGGAACCAGGGCCCGATGCACCGGACCGGGCGCCGCCCGGGATCATCCCGGAACCACCACCCGGGGCCACCCGCCCACCCCTCACGTCCGCAGCTGCGCCAGGGCCTCGGTGGCGATCCGCTCGAAGACCACCGGATCGGCCGCGAACGGCGAGTCGGGGATGGGCGCGTGGATGACGATCTCCGTGAAGCCGAGGGCGAAGTGGTGTCCGGCGAAGTCCACGAAGGCGTCCAGCGACTCCAGCGGAGCACCTCGGTCCGGGGTGAACCCGGTGAGCAGCACCCGGTCCATCTCCTCCGGATCCCGCCCGCTGTCGGCGCACACCTTGGCGAGTCGGCCGAGCTGGCCCCGCAGGGCCTCACGGGACTCCTCGGGAGTGCCCGTCTCGAAGATCGCCGGGTCTCCGGTGGTCACCCACGCCTGACCGTGCTCGGCCGCGAGCCGCATCCCGCGCGGCCCGGTCGCGGCCACCGCGAAGGGCAGCCGGGGCCGCTGCACACAGCCGGGCACCGAGCGCGCCTCCACCGCCGAGTAGTGCGTGCCCGAGACGGTCACCGCCCGCTCGGTCAGCAGCCGGTCCAGCAAGGGGACGAACTCCGCGAACCGGTCGGCCCGCTCCTTGGGCGTCCAGGCCGTCTGCCCCAGCGCCGTGGCGTCGAACCCGCCCCCGCCCGCCCCGATGCCGAGAGTGAACCGCCCACCGGAGATGTCGTCCAGGGACATCAGCTCCTTGGCGAGTGTGACCGGATGCCGGAAGTTGGGGGACGTCACAAGGGTTCCCAAGCGCATACGGTGCGTCACCGACGCCGCGGCCGTGAGCGTGGGTATCGCGCCGAACCATGGCCCGTCCCGGAACGACCGCCAGGTCAGATGGTCGTAGGTGTACGCGGTGTGAAATCCGAGCTCTTCGGCCCGCCGCCAGATCTTCTGCCCTTCGGCCCACCGGTGGATGGGGAGGATCACCGTACTCAGACGCATGAGCCCGACGATACGCGGGCTTGCCGCCGCCATGGATATGCCGACGGCACAGAGCGGGGAGACCACGCCGACGCCGATGGGGGCACTACCGTGGCGCGGCGATATCGCGCCGCAGCACGTCATGGCGGTACGAGAACGCGCTCCGTCCCGCCGCCTCCGCCATCGGCGACCGCATCAGCGGGCTCGCGGCCACAGCTCACGCTGAGCACGGCGACGTCACCGTCGTCACGAGCGACATGGACGATCTACGCCGACTGTGCCACCCCCGCATCGCCGTCGAGCCGATCTGAGCACCCGCGTCGACCCTTGCTCCCTCCATACGGCGCTTCCGTAGCTCAGCGCGCATCAGGGAGGAAGGCGTGACCTCCTGCCTCCGCCCCGACCAGCCCGCTCCCCAGCCCCACCCGCTCCCCGGTCCGTACCGCACTCCCATACGAACCCCGTACGCGAGAATGGGCGCGTGACCTCAGCTCAGGATCTTCAGCGGCTTCCTTCCGTCCCCCGGCTGATCGCCACCGATCTGGACGGCACGCTGCTGCGTGATGACAAGTCCGTCTCCGAGCGGACGGTCGCCGCGCTCGCGGCGGCCGAGGCGGCCGGGATCGAGGTTTTCTTCGTCACCGGACGCCCGGCGCGCTGGATGGAGGTCGTCAGTGACCATGTGCACGGCCATGGGCTGGCGATCTGCGCCAACGGCGCCGCCGTGGTGGATCTACGGGACGGCATACGGCTGCTGAGAGCACGGCCGCTGGCACGCGAGGACGCGCTGGAGGTGGTGCGGCGGCTGCGGGAGGCGGTGCCCGGGATCACCTTCGGGGTGGAGACCACCACCGGCTTCCACCATGAGCCCACCTATCCGCCGCCGTTCTCCTTCGACCCGGGCGCGACCGTCGCGGTCGCCGAGAAGCTGCTGGCCCCGGCGACGCCGGGGGAGTCCGCCGTGCCCGTGCTCAAGATCCTCGCCCACCATGACGCGCTGGACCCGGACGCCTTCCTCGCCCGGGCACGGGCGGCGGCGGGCTCGATCGCCTCCCTCACCCGCTCCAGCCCCACCGCCCTGCTGGAGATCAGCGCCGCCGGCGTCAGCAAGGCCAGCACCCTGGAGCTGTGCTGCGCCGAGCGCGGGATAGCGGCGGCCGAGGTCGTGGCCTTCGGCGATATGCCCAACGACGTGGAGATGCTGTCCTGGGCGGGAACGTCGTACGCGATGGGCAACGCCCATCCCGAGGTGATCGCCGCCGCCTCCGGCCGTACCGTCGCCAACAACGAGGACGGCGTCGCGGTCGTCATCGAACGTATCCTGCGCCGTCTCTGACCCCCGCGCCTTCTCCGCCCTCATCCGGAACCCGCTCCTCGACCCCGTACGAAGAGCCGCTCCTCGACCCCGTACGAAAACCCTCGCCTCGACCTCGTACGGAGTGCCGATTCCCGACTCCGTACGAAGAGCCGCTCCGCCGCCCCGTACGGACTCCCGCTCCGCCGCCCCGACGAAGACGCCGCTAGAGGGGTGCCTCCCAGCGCAGGGCCGTGCCGCCGCCGCCCGCTCCGAGCCCGGGCCCGGAGCCGCTCGATCCGCCGAGGGATTCCGCCCGGCGGGCGAGATTGCGCAGCCCGCTGCGCCGCCCTCCGGCCGCGATGCCCACCCCGTCGTCGGCGACGGACAGCCGCACCCCGGCCCGTCCGTCCGGCAGGGTGGCCGTGGCGTCCACGACGACCTCGATCCGGTGGGCCCGCGCGTGCCGGAAGGCATTGGACAGGGCCTCGCGCAGCGCCGCGATGAGGTTCTTCCCGGTCAGTTCGGAGACCAGGGTGTCCACCGGCCCGACGAAGCGGTGCTCCGGGGTGAACCCCAGCGGCACGGCGGCCATATGGATCTCCCTCAGCACCCGCGCCCGGAGCCCCGACGGCGCCTCGGCGGGGCCCTGCTGAAGGGCGAAGATCGCGGTCCGGATCTCCTGGATGGTCACATCGAGTTCGTCGACGGCCTTGCCGACCCCGTCCTGTACGGCGGGCACCCGGGAGCGGCGCTGGGCGCCCTCCAGCATCATGCCGGTGGCGAACAGCCGCTGGATGACCAGGTCATGGAGATCACGGGCGATACGGTCACGGTCCTCGTAGACCGCGAGCCGCTCCCGGTCCCGCTGCGCCTCCGCCATGATCAGCGCGAGCGCGGCCTGGGAGGCGAACTGGGTCGCGAGCGTCCGTTCCGCCTCGGTGAAGGGGCGCCGCCCCCGCGCCCTGGGCATCGCCAGCGCGCCCAGCACCCGGCCGCCGCTCTGGAGCGGCAGGGTCATGGTCGGCCCGTACCGTTCCGCCAGCGTGGTGACGATACGGGGATCGCTGGCGGCGTCGGTCAGGAAGACCGGCCGCCCGGCGAGCAGCTCGGCGACGATCTCGCTCTCCGGCGGGACCACCACCCCGAGCGGGATCCCTGGCTCGCCTCCCGCCGGGCTCCCGGGCTCCGGGCCGACCGGATTCCCCGGCTGACCGGCCGGACTCCCGGGCTCCTGACCGGCCAGGACCCCGGACTCCTGGTCAGCCGACACACCGCGCCCCGGGCTCCCCGGCTCCCGCAAGGCCACGGCGACGACCTCCAGACCACCCCCGTCGGCGGGGAGCATCACGATCCCGGCCGCCGCGTCGGCGAGCCTGCGCGCCTGTTCCGCGACGACGGCCAGGGCGTCATCGGCGTCCCGCCCGGAGAGGAGGGCCGTGGTCACGGCGACCGAGCCGTCGATCCACCGCTCCCGCTGGCGCGCGGCCTCGTAGAGCCGGGCGTTGCCGATGGCGATACCGGCCTCGGTGGCGAGGACCCGGACCATATGGAGGTCGTCGTCGTTGAACGCGCCGCCGCCGTGCTTCTCCGCGAGATAGAGGTTGCCGAAGATCTCGCCCTGGACCCGGATCGGTACCCCGAGGAAGCTCCGCATCGGCGGATGGCCGGGAGGAAAGCCCGCGAAGCGGGGATCGGAGGTCAGATCGGCCAGCCGTACCGGTACGGGGTCGTGGATCAGCGCCCCGAGCAGCCCCCGCTGCCCGTCGGGACGGCGTCCGATCCGCCGCGCGACCCGCTCGTCCACCCCATGGGTGACGAAGTCGGAAAGCCCCTGCCCCTCCTCGTCGACCACACCGATCGCGGCGTACCGCGCGTCGGCCAGCTCGGCCGCCGTCTCACAGATGCGGTCGAGCGTGGAGTGCAGCTCCAGCCCGGTCCCGACGGAGCGCATCGCCTCCAGCAGCTGGGGCACCCGCGCGGTCAGCTCGCTGGAGAGCCCCTGAAGACTTCGCGTGGCCCGCGTCGCGGCCTCCAGCGGATCCGTCCGCCACTCATTCGGTTCGGGCACACTCATGCCCTTGAGCCTATTAATTCCCTTTTCATGAGGAAAGCCATACGTACACCCCTCCGGCCCTTTCCCGGCCGGAGAGGTCCCGCCACCGCCCCCGGAGAACCCGTCCCTACCCGGCCGCCACGGCCGCGCCCGTCCGGTCCGCCATGCCTTCCGCCATCCGTTCCGCCGCCCGCTCCCGCTCACGCATCCGCCGCAGCGGCCCCTGCGACTCCACCAGTTCCCTGAACGGACCGCGCTGCACCACCCGGCCGCCCTCCAGGACGAGCACCTCGTCCACCGCCTCCAGTCCCTGGAGCCGGTGGGTGATCAGTACGGTCGCCGCGCCCCGCGCGGTCCGCCCCTCGCTCGCCGCCAGCAGATCCGCCGTCAGGGCGTCGGCCGTGGCGAGGTCGAGGTGCTCGGCCGGCTCGTCCAGCACCAGTACGGGGAAGTCCGCGAGCAGCGCCCGTGCCAGCGCCAGCCGCTGCCGCTGGCCGCCGGAGAGCTGGGCGCCGTGTTCCCCGACGAGGGTGTCGAGCCCGTCCGGCAGCGAGTCGGCCCACTCCAGCAGCCGGGCGCCGGCGAGCGCGGCCCGCAGCTGGTCCACGGTGGCGTCGGGGCGGGCGAGCCGGAGGTTCTCCCGCACGGTGCTGTCGAAGACATGGGCGTCCTGGGCACAGAGCCCGACCAGCCGCCGCACCGCGTCCCCGTCCAGCGTGTGCGCCGCGACCCCGCCGAGGGTGTAGTCGCCCTCCTGGGGATCCAGGAAGCGCACCAGCGTCTGCGCGAGGGTGGTCTTACCGGAGCCGGAGGTCCCGACGACGGCGATCCTGCGGCCCGGGGTGAGGGTGAGGTCGACCCCGGTGAGCGCGTCGTGCCCGGCGCCGGGCCAGCGGGCCCGCAGCCCCCGCAGCCGAAGGGGGAACGCCGTCGCGGGCGCCGCCCCCGGCTCTTCCGGGTCCGGTACGGGGTCGGGCGCGTCCAGCACCTCGTACACCCGCTCGGCGCTGCGGCGCACCCGCTGCCGGTAGCGCACCGCGAGCGGCAGCCCGGTCACGGCCTCGAACGCGGCGAGCGGGGTGAGCACCACCAGGGCCAGCGCGACACCGTCGAGTCGGCCATCCCGTACCGCCTGCACTCCGGCCAGCGCGGAGAGGACGACCGTCAGCCCACAGGCGAGGGTGGCGAGTCCGCCGCCGAGCGCGGTGGAGGCGGCGCCCCGCGCGGCGATGCGGGTGAGCGCGCGATCGGCCTCGCGGGCACCGGCGAGCCGGTCCGCGAGGGCTCCGGCGACGGTGAGTTCGGCGGTGCCACGCAGCAGATCGACCAGCCGGGTGGCGAGCACGCCCCGGGCGGGGGCGAGCTGACGCTCGGCCCGCCGGGTCATGGCGCCGCTGATCAGCGGCACACCCACCCCGGCGACCAGCAGCCCGGCCGCGAGCACCGCCCCGGCCTCGGGCAGCATCCAGGCGGTGAATCCGACCGACGCCACGCTGACGGTCAGCGCCACCCCGGCGGGCAGCAGCCAGCGCAGCCAGTAGTCCTGGAGCGCGTCGACATCGCTGACCAGCCGGGAGAGCAGATCGCCGCGTCGGCTGCGGCCCAGTCCGGCCGGGGCGATCCGCTCCAGCCGCCGGTAGACCGCCACCCGCAGTTCGGCGAGCATCCGCAGCACGGCGTCATGGGAGACCAGCCGCTCGGCGTAGCGGAAGACGGCCCGGCCGATCCCGAAGGCGCGGGTCGCGGTGACGGCCATCATCAGATAGAGCACGGGCGGCTGTTCGGAGGCGCGGGAGATCAGATAGCCGGAGACGGCCATCAGTCCGACCGCCGAGGCCATCGCGAGCGAGCCGAGCAGCAGCGCCAGCCAGAACCGGCCGCGCTGTCCCCCGGCCGCCGCCCGCACCCGGGTGAGCGCGGGAACCCGCCGGTCCCCGGTGGCGGTGAGCCGGTACTCCCCGGCCGCCCCGTGCTCCGCGAGATGGAACTCCTCGTCGGGCATGGTCCCGTCGTACCGCCCCGCCGCCGTGGGCTCCTGCGGAGGTACGGAGTCGATGCCCGGCGCCCCGGCCAGGGCATCCGCTGCCGAGGGCTCCAGCCGGACCACCCGGTCCGCGACGGCCAGCAGGGCCGGGCGGTGGACGACCAGCAGCACGGTCCGGCCGACCGCCAGCCTCCGTACCGCCTCGACCACGCCCTCCTCGGTCTCCCCGTCCAGCGCGGCCGTCGGCTCGTCCAGCAGCAGCACCGGCCGCTCGGCCAGGAAGGCCCGCGCCAGCGCCAGTCGCTGGCGCTGCCCGGCGGAGAGCCCGGCGCCGTCCTCGCCGAGCGGGGTCTCGACGCCCTGCGGCAGCGCGCTGACGAAGCCCTCGGCCCCCGCCTCCCGCAGCGCCGCCCACAGGGCCTGGTCATCGGCGTCGGGCCGGGCCAGCCGTACGTTCTCGGCGATCGTGCCCGCGAAGAGATGGGGACGCTGGGGCACCCAGGCGATCCGCTCCCGCCAGCGGGCCGGATCCAGCTCGGCCAGATCGACGCCACCGATCCGTACCCGGCCCTCGCCCGGCGCGGTGAAGCCCAGCACCACATCCAGCAGCGTTGACTTTCCGGCCCCGCTGGGCCCGACCAGGGCCACCGTCTCGCCCTCCGCCACCGTGAGCGAGGCGTGGGCGAGCGCGGGTTCGGCCCGTCCGGGGTAGCGGACGGTGACCCCGTCCAGCTCCAGTCCGAGCGCCGGGCCCGGCTCCTTCGTACCGCCAGGCACCGGGGAGCGCTCCAACACGGTGAAGATCTCCTCGGCGGCGGCCAGTCCCTCGGCCGCCGCGTGGTACTGCGTGCCCACCATCCGCAGCGGGAGATACGCCTCGGGCGCCAGGACCAGGATCACCAGTCCGGTGTAGAGGTCCATGTCGCCATGGACCAGCCGCATGCCGATGGTGACGGCGACCAGCGCGACCGAGAGCGTCGAGAGCAGTTCCAGGGCGAAGGAGGAGATGAAGGCGATCCGCAGGGTGCGCATGGTCGCGCGGCGGTACTCGGCGGTGATCGTACGGATCGACTCGGCCTGCGCCTTGGCGCGGCCGAAGATCTTGAGGGTCGGCAGACCCGCGACCACATCGAGGAAGTGGCCGGAGAGCCGGGAGAGCATCCGCCACTGGCGGTCCAT
Source organism: Streptomyces sp. NPDC057638 (assembly GCF_042800315.1). Taxonomy (NCBI): domain Bacteria; kingdom Bacillati; phylum Actinomycetota; class Actinomycetes; order Kitasatosporales; family Streptomycetaceae; genus Streptomyces; species Streptomyces sp. NPDC057638. The sequence continues at coordinate 27,114 of NZ_JBHVHF010000030.1, read as the reverse complement.
CCGGCCCTGGGTGTACCAGCCGATCAGCACCATGAAGAGGGGGATCAGCGGCAGGGTGCCCACGATGATCGCGGCCGAGACCCAGTCCTCGGTGACGATCCGCGCCAGCACCGCGATCGGCACCACCACGGCGAGTCCGAGCTGGGGCAGATAGCGGGAGAAGTAGTCGTCCAGCGCGTCGATACCCCGGGTGGCGAGGGCGACCAGCGAGCCGGTGCGCTGACCGCTGAGCCATCCGGGGCCCAGCTCGGTGGCACGGGCGAGCAGCTTCTCCCTCAGCTCCGACTTCACCGCCGCGCTGGCACGGTGGGCGGCGAGTTCGGTGAGCCAGGAGACCACCGCCCTGCCGACGGCCACCGCCGCCAGCAGGGCCAGCGGGGTGACAAGATCGGCGGCGGCGAGCCCCTTCTCGAAGGCACCCACCACCACCTCGGCGATCAGTATCGCCTGGGCGACGACCAGCGCCGCCCCGAGCAGACCGAGGAGAACCACCGCCAGCAGAAAGCCACGGGTGGCGCGGGCGTACCGGAGCAGACGCGGGTCAATCGGTTTCACGTGAAACATCCCCCACTAGTGGGCGTCGGCGATGTGCTGGGTGCCGATCCGCTTGCGGAAGACCCAGTAGGTCCAGCCCTGGTAGAGCAGCACGACCGGGGTGGCGATGCCCGCGCACCACGTCATGATCTTCAGGGTGTACGGCGTGGACGAGGCGTTGGTGACCGTCAGGTTCCAGGCGTCATTGAGCGAGGACGGCATGACGTTCGGGAAGAGCGTCAGGAAGAGCATCGCGACGGCGGCCACGATCGTGACGCCGGAGAAGGCGAACGCCCAGCCCTCCCGCCCGGCCTGGTTGGCGCCGAGCGCGGCGACCAGCGAGACCACGGCGAGCACCATCGCCGCCAGGCTCCAGGAGTCCCCGCGCATGGCCTGGGTCCAGCTCAGAAAGCCCAGCGCCAGAACGGCGGTGACCAGGCCCAGTCGCAGCGCCAGCGCACGGGCCCGGGTGCGGATATCACCGACCGTCTTCAGGGCGACGAAGACCGAGCCATGGAAGGTGAAGAGAGTGAGCGTGACCAGTCCGCCCAGGATCGAATAGGCGTTGAGCAGATCGGCGACATTGCCGACGTACTCCATATCGCCGTCGATCTTCACTCCGCGCACGATGTTCCCGAACGCCACTCCCCAGAGGAAGGCGGGGAGCAGCGAGGTCCAGAAGATCGCGTTCTCCCAATTGCGCTGCCAGCTCTCCTCGGGCCGCTTATGGCGGTACTCGAAGGAGACACCGCGCACGATCAGACAGACCAGGATCAGCAGCAGCGGCAGATAGAAGCCGGAGAAGAGGGTGGCGTACCACTCGGGGAAGGCGGCGAACGTCGCACCGCCCGCCGAGAGCAGCCACACCTCGTTGCCGTCCCAGACGGGTCCGATGGTGTTGATCAGGACCCGTCGTTCCTTGCGGTCGCGGGCGAGCAGTTTGGTCAGGACGCCCACCCCGAAGTCAAAGCCCTCAAGGAAGAAGTAACCGGTCCACAGGACGGCGATCAGGATGAACCAGACGTCGTGGAGTTCCATGCCTCAGCAGCTCCTCAGCGGCTCTCAGTAGGAGAAGGCCATCGGCCGGTCGGGATCACGGTCGTCGCCGCCGATCTTGGTGGGCGGGTTGAGATCGGCCTCGGTCAGCTCCGGCGGGCCCGCCTTGGCGTACTTCACCATCAGCTTGAACTCGATCACCGCGAGGATGGCGTAGAGCGCGGTGAAGCCGATCATCGAGGTGAGCACCTCACCCTGGGAGACCCCGGGGGAGACGGCGTCCTTGGTACGCAGCACTCCATAGACCACCCAGGGCTGACGGCCCATCTCGGTGAAGATCCAGCCCCAGGAGGTGGCGATCAGCGGGAAGGTCATGGTCCACAGGGCGATCACCCAGTACCAGCGGGAGAAGCGCGCGCCGAGCGGCTTGCGGAAGAGCACCAGCCGCGGCACCTCGTCCTCACCGGTCCGCAGGGCCGGTGGCAGCAGGAACCTCTTCCTGGTCAGCCAGAGCCCGATCAGGCCGATGGTGAGGGAGGCCATACCGAAGCCGATCATCCAGCGGAAGCCCCAGTAGGCGACCGGGATGTTGGGGCGGTAGTCGCCGGGGCCGTACTTCTCCTGCTCGGCCTTGTTGACGTCGTTGATCCCGGGGACGTACGAGTCGAAGTCACCGTTGGCGAGGAAGGAGAGGACGCCCGGGATCTCTATGGCGACCTTGTTGTGGCCCTCGTCGACATCGCCATAGGCGAAGAGTGAGAAGGGCGCGGGCGCCTCGCCGTCCCACAGCGCCTCGGCGGCGGCCATCTTCATCGGCTGCTGCTTGAACATCACCTTGCCGAGGAGGTCACCGCTGACGGCGGTGAGCAGCCCGGAGACGATCACGGTGACCAGGCCCAGCCGCAGCGAGGTCCGCATCACGGGGATGTGCTTCTTGCGCGCCAGATGCCAGGCCGCGATGCCGACCATGAAGGCTCCGCCGACGAGGAAGGCGGCCGTGATGGTGTGGAAGAACTGGGTGACGGCGGTGTCCTGGGAGAGCACCCGCCAGAAGTCGGTGAGTTCGGCCCGGCCCCGCTCCTCGTTGATCCGGTAGCCGACCGGGTGCTGCATCCAGGAGTTGGCGGCCAGGATGAAGTACGCGGAGAGCACGGTGCCGATCGAGACCATCCAGATACAGGCCAGATGGATCTTGGGCGGCAGCTTGTCCCAGCCGAAGATCCACAGTCCGATGAAGGTGGACTCGAAGAAGAACGCGATCAGCGCTTCGAAGGCCAGGGGCGCCCCGAAGATGTCACCGACGAACCGGGAGTAATCCGACCAGTTCATACCGAACTGGAACTCCTGCACGATGCCGGTGACCACGCCCATGGCGATATTGATCAGGAAGAGCTTGCCCCAGAACTTCGTCGCCTTGAGGTACTTCTCCTTGCCCGTCCGCACCCACGCCGTCTGGAGCCCCGCCGTGAGAGCGGCGAGGGAGATCGTCAGCGGGACGAACAGGAAGTGGTAGACGGTGGTGATGCCGAACTGCCAGCGCGCCAACGTTTCCGGCGCCAGAGCCAAGTCCACGTCGTCTTCTCCTTACATCGACGAGGTCGAGCGGCAGTTTGCCTGATTAATCCCAGGAATCCTGGGACGAACAGGACACGCTTGTGAACGCGTTCACATTCACAAGCAATTATGGCGCATACGAAATCCGCACTGATGACCGGGGGGTACCTCTAGGGCGCCTCGCCATGTACCGGACAGACCGCCGCCCCGGACACCAGCGGCGTCCGGGGCGGCATCAGCACGGAAGGCAGCATTCCGGGTGCCGGGGGCAGAAGCGGTACGGCGGCGACGACAAGCCGTACGGCACCGGCGCGAGCCGTACGGAGGCGAGGCCGGACCACCCGGCGCGAGCGCGCCGTACGCAGACCCCGCGGCGCCAAAGAGAAAACGGGACCGGGCCACCCCAAGGCGGGGCGTCCCCCCGACCTCCACCCCGGCCCCCGACCCCAGGGCCCTACCCGGGCTCCGCGACCTCCGCCCAGACCCCAGGGCCCTACAGCGTCTTGAGAAACGCCTCCGCCGTGTGGAGAAGGAGATCATTGGCCTCTGCCTCACCGATGGTCACCCGGACCCCCTCCCCCGCGAACGGCCGCACCGTCACCCCAGCGGCCTCACAGGCCGCCGCGAAGTCGGCACTGCGCTCACCCAGCCGCAGCCAGACGAAGTTCGCCTGGGTCTCCGGCACGGTCCAGCCCTGGCGGACCAGGGCCTCGTACACCCGGGTCCGCTCACAGACCAGCGAGCCCACCCGCCCCAGCAGCTCATCCTCGGCCCGCAGCGAGGCCACGGCGGCGTCCTGCGCCAGCTGGCTCACCCCGAAGGGCACCGCGGTCTTGCGCAGCGCGGCGGCCACCCGGGGGTGCGCCACGGCGAAGCCGACCCGCAGCCCCGCCAGCCCGTACGCCTTGGAGAAGGTCCGCAGCACCGCCACGTTCGGCCGGTTCCGGTAGAGCTCGATCCCGTCCGGCACCTCGGGGTCACGGATGAACTCCCGGTACGCCTCGTCGAGCACCACCAGCACCTCCGACGGCACCCGGTCCAGGAACCGCTCCAGCTCGGCCCGGCGCACCACCGTGCCGGTCGGGTTGTTGGGGTTGCAGACGAAGATCAGCCGGGTCCGCTCGGTGATCGCCGCGGCCATCGCGTCCAGGTCATGGCCCTCACCGGCGGTGAGCGGCACCTCGACCGGTGTCGCCCCGCTGATCCTGGTGATGATCGGGTACGCCTCGAAGGAGCGCCAGGCGTAGATGACCTCGTCGCCCGGTCCCGCGGTGGCCTGCACCAGCTGCTGGGCGACGCCCACCGATCCCGTACCCGTCGCGAGATGGTCGAGCGGCACCCCGAACCGGTCGGAGAGTTCACCCATCAGGCCGGAGCAGGCCAGGTCCGGGTAGCGGTTGACGTTCTTCGCCGCGGCGCAGACGGTCTCCATCACCCCCGGCAGCGGGGGATAGGGGTTCTCGTTGGAGGAGAGCTTGTACGCGGCCGGTCCGTCGGCGGACGGCGGCCTGCCGGGCTTGTAGGCGGGGACACCGTCCAGCTCGGCGCGCAGCTTGGGGCTCGTCTCGCTCACCGCAGTCCTCCTCGACGTCCGCGCCACCGCGGACCCATCAGGTCCGGACCTCGGAGGTCCGGACCACCACGTCGGAATCAATGCTGCTCACCTTAAGAGGATTCGCCACCCTTGCGTATGGTCGGAACGGGAGAAAGAGGGGGCGCGCACCACCCTGGCGCACGCCGGTGGCTCACTCCGTGGCGCGCGTCCCCCGTAGAGGTGAGTGAGCCCTCGGTAAAACATCGGGCACTCGACAGGATGATGCGACCAGAGGCCCAATACTTCTGGCCATTCTCCGTCAACTTCCTTAATTTCGAAGGAAGTTGATGCGCTATGATCATGCAGAAACGTGCCTGTCAACGAGTGAATATGCGACCGGCCCAACCGTCCATCCGAGCCCTACTATCGGCTCGCCATGACAGCAGCAGGGAAACACCAGGTGAGCCGGACGGACACATCCCGCCGGGGGAGCCGGCAAGGTCGGGCGGGCATCCGGGACGTCGCCGCGGCGGCCGGTGTCTCCATCACGACTGTCTCCGACGCGCTCAACGGAAAGGGCCGTCTCCCGGACGCCACCCGCCGACATGTCCGCGAGGTCGCCGACCGGCTGGGCTATCGCCCATCGGCCGCCGCCCGCACCCTCCGTACCGGAAAGTCCGGCCTCATCGGCCTGACCGTCACGACCTACGGGGATGAACCTTTCACCTTCACCGAGTTCGCCTATTTCGCCGAGATGGCCAGGGCCGCGACCTCCGCCGCGCTCGCCCGGGGATACGCGCTCGTCATCCTCCCGGCCACCTCGCGCCATGACGTCTGGTCGAACGTCGCGCTCGACGGCACCATCGTCATCGACCCCTCCGACCACGACCCGGTCGTCACCGAGCTGGTGCGCCAGGGGCTCCCCGTCGTCTCGGACGGACGGCCGGCCGGCACCCTCCCGGTCACCGCCTGGGTCGACAACGACCACGAGGCCGCCGTCCTCGATCTCCTCGACCATCTCGCCGACGCGGGCGCCCGCCGGATCGGGCTGCTCACCGGCACCACCACCGACACCTACACCCGGCTCTCCACCACGGCCTATCTCAACTGGTGCGAACGGGTGGGCCAGGATCCGGTCTACGAGTCCTATCCGGCCCATGACCCCTGTGCGGGGGCCGTCGCCGCCGACCGGCTGCTCGCCCGACCCGACCGGCCCGACGCCGTCTACGGGCTCTTCGACCCCAACGGCACCGACCTCCTCGCCGCCGCCCGCCGCTACGGACTGCGCGTGCCCGACGATCTGCTCCTGGTCTGCTGTAGCGAGTCGACCGTCTACGCCACGACCGAGCCTCCGATCACCACGCTCTCGCTCAAGCCACGCAGGATCGGCACCGCCGTCGTCCAACTGTTGATCGACGCCATCGAAGGGATCGACGAGGACCGGCCGGTCGAGCAGGTGATACCGACCGAACTGATCGTCCGGACCTCCTCACAGCGGCGTTCGCCCCGGACCACCGTGAGCCCGCCGCGCTCCCCCAGACAGGACTAGACCCTCACCAATAAGGACGAATCGGCCGACGCGTCAGGGGTGGCGCGGGATTCACCACCCCTGGTGCGTCACAGAGCACGGGCCTCATTCCTATGATGGGCGCACGACACCGCGGACCACCCCGACCAGGCTGGGCCGAGAGGTGAACGGCGGCGCGACGGTGGTGGAGGGGTCGATGACTCAGGGGGCCGGTCAGGGACCCGTGGTGCGGAACGCGACGGTACGCGACTTCCGCGTCCCTCCCTACGCTCAGGTGCCGGTCCAGTCGGAGATCCCCCAGGAACCGGCGCCCCACCAGGAAGCCCTCGCTCCGGTTCCGCCCCCCGAACACCCCCCGCACCCCCACGCCCCGCACGACGGCCCCTCCGAGGGACACGCTGAGCCCTCCTACGACGATCACCCTGAGGCGCCGTACGACGACCCCCGCGAGCGGTCGTACGAAGGGCACCGCGAGCCCCCCTACGACACGCCTCACGAGCCGCACCCGTCGCACGCGCCATCGCACGAGGGGCGTGGCGGCCCCTCCTCCGTCACCGGGTACACCGCCCACCCGCCACATGGCGAGTACCAGGGACTCCAGCAGGCCGAGGCACCGCTCCAGCACCACGAGCCGCACCCGCACCCGGGTTCCGAGTCCCACGCCGGTTCCGAGTCCCAGCCGTCCCACCACCCTGGTGAGCCCCAGCAGCACGGCCACTCGCACCACCCCCAGGCTCACCCGCACCCCCACGAGCACGAGCACCATGGGGCGCCGCTCCACAGCACCTCCTACGCCCCGCCCCAGCCGTCCGGGGCCCCCCAGCCGTCCTATGTCACCGGGCCGTATGAGCCATCGCCCGCCTTCCTCCCCCCGGCGGCCCCGTACTCCGGCCATCCCGGAAACGTTCTGCCCGAGGACGAGCACGCCACCGACGACGCCGACGACACCCCCACCGAGCGCGACCTCCCGGTCCTCGGCCATGAGGCCGGGACCGAGCCGGCCGAGGGGCAGCAGCCGCTGACCGCCGCGGAACCCTCCCTCCCGCACGGGCTCGGCCCGCTCTACGTCGTCGGTGATGTCCACGGCTATCTCGACGAGCTGGTCGACGCCCTCACCGCGCAGGGCCTCATCGACGCCGACGGCCAGTGGACCGCGGGCAACGCCCGGCTCTGGTTTCTCGGGGACTTCACCGACCGCGGTCCCGACGGCATCGGCGTGATCGACCTCGTGATGCGGCTCTCCGCCGAGGCCGCCGCCGCGGGCGGCTACTGCAAGGCCCTCATGGGGAACCACGAGCTGCTGCTGCTCGGTGCCAAGCGCTTCGGCGACACGCCGGTCAACTCCGGTGCCGGAACGGCCACGTTCCAGGCCGCCTGGCTGCTCAATGGCGGCCAGAAGTGCGATATGGACCGCCTCCAGGATGTGCACGTCCAGTGGATGTCCCGGCTGGACGCGGTGGTCGAGGAGGACGACCACCTGCTGATGCACTCCGACACCACCGCCTACCTCGAATACGGCGAGAGCATCGAGGACGTCAACGACACCGTCCACGAGATCCTCACCCGCAATGACGCCGACGAGTGCTGGGACCTCTTCCGCAAGCTGACCAAACGCTTCGCCTTCCGTGACGACGCGGGCCCCCAGGCCGTCCGGGAACTCCTGGACACCTATGGCGGCAGCCGTATCGTCCACGGTCACAGCCCCATCCCGTATCTGCTGGGCGAGGTCGGCACCGAGGACGGCGAGGACGAGCAGCGCCCGGTCGTCGAGGGTCCGCATCTCTACGCGGACGGGCTGGCCATCGCGATGGACGGCGGAGTGACCATGGCCGGAAAACTTCTCGTGGTCCAACTGCCTTTGCCTCATTGAGGCTTCGCGGTACCCGAATAACGAAAATTCCCTGTCACCCGATGCCGTTATCGCTCTACCATCGGAATACCCGTAGCAGGCTCTCCTCCGCTTCCACTGTCCGCCATCGATGAGCGCATCAGCCTACGGAGCATCGGGGGATGCACATGAACAGGGCTCCGCACCTGCTGACCGAGGACCGAGCGGAATTCCAGCGCATACTCGACGAGGCACTGCGCAATACCCAGGACCGGCCTGAGCTGGCCGCCATCGGAGAACGGCTGAACGCGACCCAGCTGCGCACCATGGCCCTCAACGCGACCGCGATGATCACATCGGCCGCGGCCGCCGAATACGATCACTATCTGAGGATCCGCGAGGAAACCCTCTCCCAGCCCCACGGTGGGCCCGCCGGGCCCGTGGGTGGCACGGCTCCCTCGGGAGACGGCCCGCCGCGGCGTCGTGGCGCCGGACTGCTGGCGGTCACCACCGTTCTCGTCCCCGTGCTGGCCGCCACGGCGGCGGTCATCCTGCTCCTGGTCGGCTATCTGCTGAAGATGCTCAGCCCGACGCCGTCCTTCGCGGGAACGCTGGTGACGGTGGGATGGTTCTTCGCCGCCGTCACGGCCGCCGGGATCCTGGTGGCGGCCATGGGACTGCTGCTGACGGCCGTACGGAACAGCTCGACCCAGGTGCCCGCCCAGGAGCCCATGGACGAGCTCCCCGACGAGGTCGCCCGCGCCAAGGACGCCTGGCTCCACGCCGTACTGGAACGAGGGATCGTGCCCTTCCTGCACGGGGTGCTGGAGGATCCCCACGCCCACCCGCTCTCCCAGGCGCCACCACGCCCGGTGGAGCGCACCGCCACCGAGGGGTACGACGGGCCGGACTACTCCGGTCCGGACGAGGGCGGGTCACCGGGCCAGCGGCCCAGCTTCACCAGCCCGGACTTCACCAGCAAGGAGTTCGGCGGCGGCGAGGGCCGCCCGGAGTGAATCCCGGCCCACCGGGCGGCGGCGAGCGCCGCCCGGTGGGCTCGGCAGCGGATCCGCCCCCCTGCCGCGCCGGTAGGCGGGAGGCGGGTCGGTCCCGTACTCGGTTGGACGGTGCTATTCGGCCATCGGCAGATAGACCCGGTTACCGGAGGCGGCGAACTCCTTGGACTTCTGGAGCATGCCCTCGGCGATCTCCGTGTCCGAACCTTCGGCCGCGTCACCGCCGAACTGCTCGGTGATGCTCCTGCTGATCTTCATCGAGCAGAACTTCGGCCCGCACATGGAACAGAAGTGCGCGGTCTTCGCCGGCTCGGCCGGCAGCGTCTCATCATGGAACTCCCTCGCCGTGTCGGGGTCGAGGGCCAGATTGAACTGGTCCTCCCAGCGGAATTCGAAGCGCGCGTCGGAGAGCGCGTCATCCCACTCCTGGGCACCCGGGTGCCCCTTCGCCAGATCGGCCGCGTGCGCGGCGATCTTGTAGGTGATGACGCCCGTCTTCACATCGTCACGGTTGGGCAGACCGAGATGCTCCTTGGGCGTCACGTAGCAGAGCATCGCCGTGCCCCACCAGGCGATCATCGCCGCGCCGATGCCGGAGGTGATGTGGTCATAGGCGGGCGCGATGTCCGTCGTCAGCGGGCCGAGCGTGTAGAACGGGGCCTCCTCGCAGATCTCCTGCTGGAGGTCGATGTTCTCCTTGATCTTGTGCATCGGGACATGACCGGGGCCCTCGATCATCGTCTGTACCTGGAAACGCTTGGCGATGGTGTTGAGTTCCCCGAGCGTGCGCAACTCGGCGAACTGTGCCTCGTCGTTGGCATCCGCGATCGAGCCGGGCCGCAGGCCGTCACCGAGCGAGTAGGTGACGTCGTACGCGGCGAGAATCTCGCACAGCTCCTCGAAGTTCTCGTACAGGAACGACTCCTTGTGGTGCGCCAGACACCACGCCGCCATGATCGAGCCGCCGCGCGAGACGATCCCGGTCTTGCGACGGGCGGTGAGCGGCACGTACCGCAGCAGCACCCCCGCGTGGACCGTCATGTAGTCCACGCCCTGTTCCGCCTGCTCGATGACGGTGTCCTTGTAGATCTCCCAGGTCAGCTCCTCGGCCTTGCCGTCGACCTTCTCCAGCGCCTGGTAGAGCGGCACCGTGCCGATCGGCACCGGCGAATTGCGCAGCACCCACTCCCGGGTGGTGTGGATATTGCGCCCGGTGGACAGGTCCATCACGGTGTCGGCGCCCCAGCGGGTCGCCCAGGTCATCTTCTCCACCTCCTCCTCGATGGAGGAGGTGACGGCGGAGTTGCCGATGTTGGCGTTCACCTTCACCAGGAACCTCTTGCCGATGATCATCGGCTCGATCTCCGGGTGGTTGACGTTGGCGGGGAGCACCGCGCGGCCCGCCGCGATCTCCTCCCGCACCACCTCGGGGGAGACGTTCTCCCGGACGGCGACGTACTCCATCTCCGGGGTGATCTCCCCCCGGCGGGCGTACGCGAGCTGAGTCACCGGGCGGCCCTCACGCCCGCGCCGGGGCTGACGCGGACGCCCCGGGAAGACGGCGTCGAGGTTGCGCAGACCGCCGCGCGGTGAGGTGTGCTTGATGCCGTCGTCCTCGGGGCGGACCGGGCGGCCCGCGTACTCCTCGGTATCGCCCCGGCCGATGATCCAGTTCTCACGGAGCGGCGGCAGTCCCCTCCGTACGTCCGTCTCGATCCCGGGATCGGTATACGGACCGGAGGTGTCGTACAGCGTCACGTCCTTGCCGTTGGTGAGGTGCACCCGGCGGACGGGCACCTGGAGGTCGGGGCGAGAGCCCTGGACATACCCCTTGTGCCAGCCCGGCGTGCGCCCGTCGGCCTGGTCGACGGCAGGCGTGTGTGCGTCCTGAACGGTCATGAGACCTACTCCCTACGCCGGCATTACCCGGTAACAGGTTCGGCGGTCGACGCGGCCATATCCGCGATGGCCGTCTTCCCGACGGCCGGTGCGGAGGTCAGCGCCCTCTCAGCCCGGTGCCCCGAGCTCCCGCGTGTGCAAAGTGCCCCCACGCTAGCGCCCTCTTTGGCGTGCTGAACAGAGGCCCCCCGCCGTTCTTGCGATGATCGGTCGGTGACGCCTTCGCCACCCGACCCCCCACCCCCGCCCATGGACCCGCCCTGGGACCGGCGGCAGGGACAGCCGCCGCACCCGCGGCCTCCCTCGCCTCCGGAGCCCGCGCCCGGGATCCCGTCGCCCACGACGGCCCCCGCGCCCCACCCCGGCCACGGTCACGGCCCCGCACAGGACCACGGCCCTCCCCCCGCGCACGGAAACATGCCCGCACCCACGCGGGGACCGACGCAGGGGCACAACCACGGCCCCGCCCACGGGCATGAACCCAGCCACGGTCACGCACACGGCCACAGCCATGGGCATACGCACTCCCACGGCCCCGCGACGCCGGTCTCGCGCCATCTGCGCAAGGTGATCGCCGCCGTGCTGGTGCCCTTCGCCGCCGCTGTCGCCGTCGGGCTGCTGGTGCTCTGGCCCGGTGGCTCCGCCGACCACAAGCCCACCGGCGTGGGCTTCGACCGGCAGACCGAGGAGGCCCGGGTGGCCTCGGTGCAGCAGATCGACTGCCGGAAGGTGAACGCGGGTCAGGTGCCACCGACCGGTGACACCAGCACACCCCAGGGCCGCGAGGCCGTCAACTCCCAGCGCGGCAGCTGTGGAAAAGCGACGATCGAGGTCACCACCGGCCCTCATACGGGCCGTACCTTCACCGAGATCGTCCAGCCGGACGCCCCTCGTCAACTGCGGCAGGGGCAGGAGGTGGTGGTGGCCTACGCCCCGGACGCGCCGCGGGAACTCCAGTACGCGGTGATCGATCTGGACCGTACGGTTCCGTTGGCGCTGCTCGCCGGGATCTTCGCCCTCGCGGTGGTGCTGGTGGGTCGGATGCGCGGGGTGATGGCCCTGATCGCGCTCGCCACCTCGTTCGCCATCCTGACGCTCTTCATCCTTCCCGCGATCCTGGAAGGCTCCAATCCGCTGGTCGTCGCGGTGATCGGGGCGAGCGCCATCATGCTGATCGCCCTCTACACCTGCCATGGGCTCAACGCGCGTACCTCGGTGGCGGTGCTCGGCACCCTGGTCTCGCTGCTGCTGATCGGGCTGCTCGGCTCGTTCTTCGTCGGCTGGGCGCTGCTGAGCGGCAACACCGACGACAACACCGGTCTGATCCACGGCCTCTATCCGAAGATCGATATGAGCGGACTGCTGCTGGCGGGCATCATCATCGGCTCGCTCGGTGTCCTCGACGATGTCACGGTGACCCAGACCTCCGCCGTCTGGGAGTTGCGCCAGGCCGACCCGACGATGGGTCCCCGCGCGCTCTACCGGGCCGGGATCCGCATCGGCCGGGACCATATCGCGTCCGTGGTCAACACCCTGGTCCTGGCCTACGCGGGCGCCGCGCTCCCCCTGCTGCTGCTCTTCTCGATCGCCCGCAGCGGTGTGGGCGCGGTCGCCAACAGCGAGTTGGTGGCCGAGGAGATCGTCCGTACCCTGATCGGCTCGATCGGACTGGTCGCCTCCGTCCCGGTGACCACGGCCCTCGCGGCCCTCGTGGTCTGCGCGGACCGCCCCTCCTCACTCCCGCCGGGCCCCTCCCCCACCGCGCCCGTGACCCCCGTCCCGGACGGCGGTACAGGTACGCCTACGGGGCGGGGGATGCCCCTGACCCGTACGGGGCTCCCAGGGCTGAAGTCCCTCCCGGGACGCAGCGGCACGGGCCGCCGCCGCAAACGGTGAGACCTGGCCGGGGAGCGTGCCGCACACGGTGAACCCGGCGCGCGGCGAGCCGACCGCACCCGGCGCCGGTGGCCGACCGGCCCGGGGCGGCGGCCCCACCGATCCACTCCCGGCCCGATCCGCCCGCGGCGGTGCCGGTCCGCCCGAGACCGGCACCGTCTCAGCCCGCGTTCTCCTCCGTCTCGGCCAGGATGTTCCGCAACGCCTTGTCGAGACACCCCTCGAAATCCCCGTGCGCCCGCTCCTGTCCCAGCGGCACCAGCTTGTCGGTGCGGTCGAGGAAGGCGACCACTGGTGCCGCGCTGACCTGGAAGAGCGCCCGGTCGGCGCCCACCTGGAGCCGGATCGCGATATCGGCCAGCTCCTCCGGCCCGGTCGGGGCGACCCGCACATCCCCGTCCCCACTCGGCCCGAGGATCCCGTCCATCAGCAGATCACGGCCGAAAGCCCAGGTCACCGGCGCGTCACCGGGTAGATGGAAGGTCATCCGCACGGCGTACGGATCCTCCGTCTCGTAACGGAGCTCCACCGGGATCCGGAACGAGAGCTCCTCGGAGACAAGGAAGCTCATCAGGACCTCGGCTTGGACCGACTCGCGCATCGTGTACCCCGCAGTGAAGAATGCCTACTGAAAGCTTGTCAAAAACGGCCAGGATTCATCCCTCTGACCCTCTTGCCACAATCGTGCTCCACGCGCTAGAGGACTACAAGGAGTGATTTTTCAGATACTGATAGAGAGCGAGAGGACGTTAAGCAGCTCCCCCACCCCTTTGCGTAGCTGCTCGACCGCGGGGAGCAATCTCTGCTCCTGATGGATGGGTAGAGAAATGGCCATCGCCGCCGCCGTGGAACCGGCGGTGATCGGGATCGCGGCGCATACCGTTCCCAGCGCGTACTCCTGGCGCTCGAAGACCGGCTGCATCCGGCCCATGGTGGAGAGCCGTTCCAGCAGACCGCGCTGGTCGGCGACGGAGTACCGGGTGACCGGCTGGATGGGATGGCGGTCCAGATGATCCTGGCGGGCCTTCTCATCGAGCTGGCTGAGCAGACACTGCCCGATGGCGTGGGCATGGCCGGTCTCACGGAAGTCGGCCCACTGCTCGACGGCCGGGGCGTAGGGGCTGTCGGCGTAGGCGACGACTTCGATCTCCCCCTCGCGGTAGAGGGCGAAATAGACCGGCACCCCGATGGCGTCCCGCCAGTGGGCCAGCGTCTCCTCCAGCCTGCTGCGACGATTCTGCACAGCTCCGGCGACGACCAGTTTGCCCACCGCGCCACCGAGGACGAACACCCCCTTCTCCCGGCGGAGATAGTCCTCGTGGGTGAGGGTGCGCAGCAGGTGGTAGGCGGTGGGAAGGGAGATCCGGGCCTCCCGGGCGAGCTGTTTCGCGGGCGCCCCGTCCGGGTGGGACGCGGCGGCCTCCAGCAGCCGCAGCGCCCGCTGCACCGAACCGATCAGGGTGGGGGCGGCGGCACCGGCCGTGCCTGTGTCCAAAGGTCACTCCCGGGCGTGGTGACGGGCGGATCGCCCTCCCACGGGGGCCGCCCCCGCGGACCCGTCGCGATGCTCCGAAGGCTGCCCCGAGGAGCGGACGCGGCCCCGAGGCGCTGACGACGGCCTGTCACTGTAAGAGGCGGCTCCAGGGGCGCACCCGGCGTTCCGGCCGGGTTCCCCCGGCCGGGTTAACACCCCTACCCGGGAGGGTTCACCAGTCCCCGCGCGACCGGGAGGAGGAGCTGAACTTCCGTACCACGAAGACCAGTCCGGCGATCAGCGCCACCAGGATCAGCGCCTTGAAGAGCAGCCCGACCACCAAGCCGATGACATGCGCGATGAGCCCGCCGAAGACGGCCAGGACGAGCAACGGCACCACGACCCACATCACCCACCAGGGCATCCGGGTGATTATCTTCCGCACAGCCATCGCCCTGCCTCTCCCTACGGTGTCGCGGCCTGTCGTCTTCGATGCTAGGCGGGCGAAGCCGTGCATGGGTGCCCGCGATCCCTTGCTCTTCCCTGACCGGACCCTTAGGGCCCCTCGGGGGCTCCCTCCACCCAGGGACCGCCGCACGGTTCCGCCCGCGTTCCCGGCGGTCACCGTCCCGGGCCTCACCCAGGTCCGGCACGGCGGCCCGCTCAGCTCTCCGGCGGAGAGAAGACCACCATGACCCGCAGGTCCTCGGTGATGTGGTGGAACTTGTGCGGCACCCCGGCCGGGACATAGACGACGCTGCCGCGCCCCACCGGGGTCGTCTCCGTGCCCACGGTGATGGCGGCGCGTCCGCTGACGACGAAGTACACCTCGTCCTCGTTGTGGGGCAGCTGGGGGTCCAGCTGCCCCGCGTCCAGCGCGTACAGCCCGACCGACATATTCCGCTCATGCAGGAACTGGAGGTACGCGCCGTCGTTCGCGGCCCGTTCCGCCTCCAGCTCGTCCAGTCGGAATGCCTTCATCGTCTGCCCCTGCCGTCGTACCGATCATGTCTGTCACGATCAGACACATGATGAATTTCCTCGTCAAGACGGTCGCCCACGCGCCCGTCCCGGCTTTCGGGAGCTGAGCGCGCCATGAGCACGGGCACCCACGGCCCCGCCGGAGACGGTACGCGAGCGGTACGGGCGGGGCTGCCCGATCCGGTCACCTATGAGCCGCCGCTGCCGGGCCCGGTCTTCGCGGCTCACTACCATCTGCCGGGCGAGCCGACCGGTCCGTACACCTACGGCCGTGACTCCAACCCGACCTGGACCCTGCTGGAGCGCGCGGTCGGGGAGCTGGAGGCGCCGGGGGAGCCGGTCGAGACCGTGTGCTTCGCCTCCGGGATGGCGGCACTCTCCGCCGTACTGTTCTCCCAGCTCAAGGCCGGTGACACGGTCGTGATGCCGAGCGATGGCTACCAGGCGCTGCCGCTGGCGTATGAACGGCTCAGGGCCTACGGCGTCACGGTCAGGACCGCCCCGACCGCCGACGACGCCCAGCTCTCCCTGCTCCAGGGCGCACGGCTGCTGTGGATCGAGAGCCCCTCCAATCCGGGGCTCGACGTCTGCGACATCCAGCGGCTGGCCGACGCCGCGCACCGGGCCGGTGCGCTGGTGGCCGTCGACAACACGCTCGCCACCCCGCTGGGCCAGCGTCCGCTGCGGCTGGGCGCGGACTTCTCGGTGGCCAGTGACACCAAGGGGACCACCGGCCACGGCGACCTGCTGCTCGGCCATGTGACCTGCCGCGATCCCGCTCTGGCGGAGGAGGTACGGCGGTGGCGCAAGGTCGTCGGGGCGATCCCCGGGCCGATGGAGGCATGGCTCGCGCACCGCTCGCTCGCGACCATCCAGCTCCGCGCGGACCGGCAGTGCGCCAACGCGCTGGCCATCGCGCGCGCCCTGGCCGAGCGTGGTGAGGTGAGCGGGCTGCGCTATCCGGGGCTGCCCGGGGACCCCTCGTACCCCTTGGCCTCCCGTCAGATGCGCCGGTACGGAGGGATCGTCTCCTTCGTCCTGCCCGACCGGGCGTACGCGGAACGGTTCCTCGGGGCGCTCACGCTGGTGGACGACGCGACGAGCTTTGGCTCGGTGCGTTCCTCGGCGGAGCGCAGGGGCCGCTGGGGCGGGGACGCGGTGCCGGAGGGGTTCATCCGCTTCTCCGCCGGGGTGGAGGACGAGGAGGACCTGGTGGCGGATGTCCTGCGGGCGCTGGAGACGGTGGCGCGGGCATAGGCGCCGTGCGGGTCCTAACCGCACCGCCGGTACGAAGGTGCCGCGTGCGCACCTGGCCGACACGGGGCGGAGCGGGCTCGGTCCGGAGCGGGGTGGTCCGGAACAGGCTTGCTCCAGGGCGGGGTGGTCCGGGGCGGTGGCGGGATGCGCCGGACCGGGCCGGGCAGCGGCGCCGGGCGGTGGCGTCGGGCAGTGACAGGCAGCGGTGACAGGCAGCGGTGACAGGCGGCCCGAACCTCCCCCCTCATGGCTCGGACCGCCCCGGTTCATCTCCCCGAAGAACCGCTCGAACAAGGCTAATTGACTCTGCGTCAGTGTCCAATCACGGTAGCGACAGCAACCTATCGACTTATTTATAGTTGTCCGGTCCGCAGGACATCGTCGTCCGGGAGGCACGTGGCATGGATCTGGCCCTGCTGCGCACATTCGTCACGGTGCACCGGGCCGGCTCCTTCACCCGCGCCGCCGCCCTGCTGGGGCTCTCCCAGCCCGCGGTGACCGGACAGATACGCACCCTGGAACGCCAGCTCGGCCGGCCTCTCTTCTTACGCCAGGCCCGGGGGGTCACACCGACGACGATCGGCGATGAGCTGGCCCACCGGGCCGCCCCGCATCTGGATGCCCTGATCGAGATAGCGGAGACCGGCCTCGACGACGAATCGGGCATCCGTACCCTGCATCTCGCCGGTCCCCCCGAGTTCACCTCCCTGCGGGCCCTGCCCGCCCTCACCCCGCTGATCTCCCAGGGTCTGGCCCTGCGCACCTCGTTCGGGAACGCCGAGGAGACCCTCGACGGACTGGCCGCGGGCCATCATGATCTGGCCATCTCCACGGCCCGTCCCCGAGGCGGTCTGCTCACCTCGACTCCGCTCTGCGACGAGGAGCATGTCCTGGTGGCCGCGCCGCGCTGGGCCGCCCGGCTCGGGCCCGATGTACTCCGGGGCGGCCAACTGGTCCTGGAGCAGCTGCCGGTGGTGGAGGTCCATGAGTCGCTGCCCCTGGTCTCCCGCTACTGGTCGACCGTCTTCGATTCCCGTCCCGCCGCCACGGGCACGGTCATCGCCCCCGATCTCCGGGCCGTCCTGGAGACCTGCGCGGCGGGCGCCGGGCTCGCCGTCCTGCCGCGCTATCTCTGCGCGGAGGCCCTGGAGCATGGCCGGGTGGTCGCCCTGCTCGACCCTCCGGTGCCACCGCTGCGGACATACTTCCTGGTGATGCGCACCGGCACTCTCGCTCTGCCGCATATCGCCCGGGCCCATGAGTGGCTGCTCCGGGCCGCTGTGGACTGGTGAACGCCTCTCGCTCGCGTTTCAGAGCGGGCGGTACGGGCCATTTTCTACCC
Organism: Streptomyces sp. NPDC057638; assembly: GCF_042800315.1. NCBI lineage: Bacteria > Bacillati > Actinomycetota > Actinomycetes > Kitasatosporales > Streptomycetaceae > Streptomyces > Streptomyces sp. NPDC057638. Next base: position 9,275 of record NZ_JBHVHF010000030.1, on the reverse strand, counting down.
ATGACCGAACGTCCCGTGGTCAAGCGCACCGCCCGAGCCATCCTGCTCGACGGCGACCAGCTCATTCTGATCAAGCGGACCAAGCCGGGGATGGACCCGTACTGGCTCACCCCCGGGGGCGGTGTCGAACCCGGCGACGCCACCGTCGTGGACGCGCTCCACCGCGAGGTGGACGAGGAGCTGGGCGCGAAGATCACCGATGTGGTGCCCTGTTTCGTCGACACCATCGAGCACATCACGGACGGCGGCCGAGCGGGCGTGAAGGTGCAGCACTTCTTCGTCTGCCGACTGGAGTCCATGGATCCCTCCCGGCGCCATGGCCCGGAGATCGACGCCCCTCTCGGTGAGTACGAGGTCGTACGGGTTCCCTTCAGCCGGATGGGTATCGCCACCGTCCATCTGGTGCCCCTCTCCCTGCGGCACTATCTCGACGGCAATATCGAGGGCGTACGCGCCATGCACGCTCCGGACCTGGGTCGCTAACGCGTGCCACATCGAGGTCGCGAGCGCACGCCGTCGAGACGCACGCCCTGGGGAAGCCGCTGTTTCACGTGAAACAACGCGCCCTCCGCCCGAGGGGCGGCTGACCCCGCCCAGCGCGATCGGTCCTCTCCGTACCACCGACGGGAGCGAGAGGCGATCTCATCGGGGCCGGTCGGCCACCGTCACTTCCTGGAAAGCACTGGACGAGCGATCACCGTGTCGGCCAGCCTGATCCCCATGCCGATTCCTCCCGCTGAGCTGCCCATTCGCCGTCTGACTATCAGCGATCTCATCGCCTGTGCCGATCTCGCCGAGAGCTGGGAGTGGCCACGGGAGGAGCACCGGTGGGGGCTGCTGCTCACGGCGGGACGGGCGTATGGCATCGATGACCCCTCCGGCAAGGGGCTGATCGCCGCCTCCGTCCTCAACTCTTATGGCTCTTATGGGCCGGAGTCCTATGGGGCCTCGACACCGGAGCTGTCCACGATCGGGATGGTGCTGGTGGCCGAGCGGCATGCCCGTCAGGGCATCGGGCGGCGCATGATGCGCCATGTCATGGCGGAGGCCGCCGACGGCCCGCTCACCCTCTACGCCACGGACGCGGGGCAGGCGCTCTATGAGGGGCTGGGCTTCACCACCGTCGCTTCCGTGGAGATGTTCCGAGGGCGGCTGCGCCCCACCGGGCCGACCGCCGTGACCACCCGTCCGGCGACCGCCGAGGATCTCGCCGCGATCGTCCGGCTGGACACCGAGGTCTTCGGCCCGGACCGCACCCATCTGCTGGCCCGGCTGCCCGCCTTCGCGGATCAGCTCCAGGTGGCGGAGGAGAACGGCGTACTGACGGGGTACGCGGCGGCCTGGCCCACTCCGGAGGTCCAGGCGATCGGTCCCCTGGTGGCCCAGGACACCACGACGGCCCAGGCCCTGATCGCCGCGCTGGCCCGGGGCACGGACCAGTCGCTGCGCACCACCATCGACGCCCGGCACTCCTCCCTCATCGACTGGCTGGGAGAGCATGGGCTGGAGCGGACCGGCTCCCGGACGGTGATGGTGCACGCCCTGGACGACCTGCCCGGGGACTGGACCCGCCGTTTCGCTCCGCTCTCCCTCGCCCACGGCTGAGCCCAGGGGCCGGCTGTGCTCGTCGCTCGGCCCGTGGCTCGTGGCCCGTGGCCCGTCAGCAGGTGGACCCTGGGCGCCGGTTCAGTTCTCCAGACCGCGCCAGCCGTCCGGGTCCACCCCTCCGGGCACTCCGGCGTCCGGGTCGTACGGCGCGCGGGTGAGGACGAAGGACCCCAGATCCAGATGGAGCACCGAACCGTCCTCCCGGCGCACCACCCGCAAGGTCTCTCCCGTGTAGTAGCCGTCCAGCCCGGTCCAGGTCCCGTCCCCCGCCGCCGTGAAGCGCGACCCACGGCCGCCGCCCCGCAGCGGCTGGAGCTCCAGCCCACCATCGGCGAGCAGCCGCAGCCCCAGCGGCTGGGGCCCCCAGTACCAGGGTCCGGCGAGGGCGAGCAGGTCCTGGTCCACCTCCGGCAGCGGTCGCCAGGGGCCGGGGATCCGTGGCTCGGCGGTGGCCACGATTTCCACGAGTTCGGCGCCCAGGGGACCGATGGCGGGCCCGGAGGTGGCGTTCGCGACGGCCGCGGCGGCGACCCCGTCCGCCACGCTCACCCAGACCACCGCGAGGAAGCCGGGCAGCGAGCCCGCGTGCCCCACGAAGGTCCGGCCGCCGCCACGTACGATCTGCACGCCGAGGCCATAGGTGACCTCGCCGTCCTCAGCGGGCACGGACGGGGTTCTCATCTCCTGTACGGACGCGGCGCTCAGCACCCGGTCATCACCCTCGGCGAGGAAGACGCCGAAGCGGCAGAGGTCTCCGACGGTCGACCAGAGCTGGCCCGCGGGCGCCATGACCCCGAGGTCCTCCAGGGGTTCGGGGAGCACGGCGTCGGCCCAGGGATGGACCGCCCACCCCGTGGCGGCGGGAGCCTGGGGCCGGACGCTGGTGCGGGTCAGCCCGAGCGGCTCCAGGATCTCGCGCCGGAGCACGTCCTCCCAGGACTCGCCCCGTACCGCCTCCACCAGCGAACCGAGCAACGCGTACCCCGGGTTGGAGTAGTGGTGGCGCTGCCCCGGGGGCCCCAGCAGCGGCTCCTCACCCAGCACGTCCGCCAGCTCGGGCCTGAGCGAGCCCGGTGTCCTCTCCCACCACGGCGGAGGCGTCTCGGCCCGCACCCCGGCACCGTGCCCCAGCAGCTGGAAGACGGTGACCTCACCGACACCCGTGCCCGGGAGGTGCTTCTCCAGTGGATCCTGGAGGTCCAGCAGCCCCTCATCCCGCAACCGCATCACCAGGATGGCCGTGAACGTCTTGGTGATCGATCCGACCCGGTACTGCGTATCGTTCCCGGGCCCCTCCGTACCGTCCGCGTCATGTGGGGGGTGCACTCCCGTCCACACCACCTCCCCCTCGCGCGCCACCCCGGCGGCGATGGACGGCGCGCGTCCCTCCGCCTGGGCGGTGGCGAGGCGGTACAGCAGAGCTCTCTCGGTGGCGGGAAGGAGACGGTCCAGGGATGTGGTCATGGCACAGGTCTACCGTCGGCCCGCTCACGGCGTCGAACGGTTAACCCGTCGCGGTATCCCCCGGTCGGCGTCCTGGGCTGAACACCCTGATCGGCGACCCTTGGTGGTGTCGTGTGGGCGTGCCGTGTCCGGCGCCCCGCCCGCCGCGACATCCATCCGTTCCGACATCTACAGCGCCCGCCGCCGGACACCGGGCGCCGGGCGGCTGTCCCTCCGGCGGACCGCCGCCCCTACCGGGAGGCCCTGATATGGCCAGTAAGTTCACCGAGCTCGCGATCGACTGCGCCGACCCCCACGGGCTCGCCCGTTTCTGGTGTTCGGTCCTCGGTTACGAGGTACGGGAGGTGTACGAGGGCGAGGGGTTCATCACCATCGGCTCGCCCCTGGTGCCCGAGGGGCGGGAGCGTCGTGGTCCCGTGCCGCCGACGCTGACCTTCGCCCGCGTACCCGAGGGCAAGGCCGTCAAGAACCGGATCCACCTCGACATCAGCCCCACCGACCGGGAGCAGGGCGACGAGGTCCGCCGACTGCTCGGCCTCGGTGCCCGCCACGCCGACGTCGGCCAAGACGAGGGAAGCGACTGGGTCGTCCTCGTCGACCCCGAGGGAAACGAGTTCTGCGTCCTGGCGGACCGCCATCCATGACGGGCGCGCGCCACGGCCAGGTGCCCACTCCAGCGCCACCGCCCGGCACGGTGAGACACGGGTTGCGTGGCGGCCGTCCGTCACGGTGAGACGCGGGCCTCGATGCCGTCCAGCAGGAAGTCGAGGCCGGTCCGGAAGGTGTCGTCGGCGTCCAGGTGAGCGGCGTCGCGCACCACCGTGGCCAGCGCGGGGAAACGGCCGGTGGCGAAGGTCCGCTCCAGATAGGGCCCGAGCGAGGCCTGCCAGCGCTTCTCATCCATCCCGGTGGCCCGCTCGGCACGCCGCTCGGCGATCTCCCGACGCACCGCGCCGATCGTGTACGCGTTGACCGCGGCGACCACCGGCATGATGGCGTCCCCATCGAGCTCGCCCAGCGCGGCGACCACGGTCTCCCCGGTGGCCAGCGCGTGCGGCCCGAGCTGGGGTCGGCCACCCAGCAGATCGGCCAGCCATTCATGCTGGTGAGCGGTGCGGCGAGTGGCTTCGGCGAGAGACCGGAGCACCTCCCGCCAGCCCTCTCCGACCGGCCGGATCTCGACGTGCGCGGCATCGACCATCAAGTCGAGCAGCTCCTCCTTGCTGGCGATGTAGCCGTACAACCGCATCGGACGCACGTCCAGCACGGTGGCGACCTTGCGCAGCGACACCGCGTCCAGACCGTCCGCGTCGGCCAGCTCGATCGCCGCCGCCACGATGCGTTCCCGGCTCAACGGGGCCGGCACGGGCCGATTCGGTGGCTCTGGCCTCTCCCACACCAACATGGCGCCACGATACATCGCATCGGTCGATACAGTGTATTGGTCAGTACGGTGTATCAGGGAGCGACTATGACCATCGCCATCGTCGGCGCCGGCCTGGGCGGTTTAGCCCTCGCCCGGGTGCTGCACATCAACGACATCGACGCCGTCGTCTACGAACGCGACCCGTCACGCGATGCGCGCGACCAGGGCGGCATGCTCGATATCCACTCCGGCCAGCGGGCGCTTCGCGAGGCCGGTCTGATCGACCAGTTCCACACGATCGCCCGCGGTGCGGGCCAGGACATGCGCCTTCTCCAGCCGGATGGCACCCTGCTGCTCCAGGAGGACACGCCCGACGACGCCCCACTGGAGCGGCCCGAGGTCGACCGCGCCGATCTGCGCGGCCTGCTGCTGGATTCCATCCCCGAGTCCATGGTGCGCTGGGGCCACACCTTCGCCTCCGCCGACAACGGTCTGCTGCGGTTCGCCGACGGCGACGCCGCGCCATACGACCTGCTGGTCGGCGCCGACGGAGCGCGGTCCCGGGTCCGCCCGCTGCTCACCGACGCCCGCCCGGCCCATATCGGCCAGAACATGGTCGAGATCGGCATTCCCGATATCGACCGCACCCATCCCGACCTCGCGGCGATGGTCGGACGCGGCACCTACTGGGTGCTCGGCGACGGACGGTCCCTCGCGGCGCAGCGCAACGGTGACGGCCGCGTCCGGATCGGCCTCAGCTTCTTCAACACCGCCGAGGACTGGTTCAGCACCAGCCGGATCCCGTTCGACGACCCGGCGGGCGCCCGAGCGCGGCTGATCGATCTGCTCCCCGGCTGGGACCCCCGGTTCACCGCACTGATCGCGGCCTGCGACGACACGGTCATACCGCGGTCGATCAGCACACTCCCGGTCGGCCTGACCTGGCCGTCGACGCCAGACGTCACCCTGCTCGGCGACGCCGCGCACCTGATGCCGCCGGTAGGAGAGGGCGCCAACATGGCACTGCTGGACGGTGCCCTGCTCGGTCTCGCGCTGGCCGCGCACCCCGAACGCCCTCCCCGCGCCGTCGAAGCGTACGAACGCGAGATGTTCGCACGCACCAGCGCCGCCGCCCGGCTCTCCACGGAGCTGCAGCAATCGCTGATGGCCCCGGACGCCGCCCAGAGCATGCTCGCCTTCTTCCAGCCCGGCTGACACGGGCACGGCACCGACCCGCGGCTCTGGGTTCGGTGCCGGATCCGGCTTCCGCCCCTCATCAAGGGACCTTCCGCCCCTCATCAAGGGAGGGAGACGCCGACAGGGGGACAGCCTTTAGGTCTGCGCCATGTCCACGAAGCGCGAGTAGTGGCCCTGGAACGCCACGGTGATCGTCGCCGTCGGGCCGTTACGGTGCTTCGCCACGATCAGGTCGGCCTCTCCCGCGCGCGGTGACTCCTTCTCGTACGCGTCCTCGCGGTGGAGCAGGATCACCATGTCCGCGTCCTGCTCGATCGAGCCGGACTCACGCAGGTCGGAGACCATCGGCTTCTTGTCCGTACGCTGCTCAGGGCCACGGTTCAGCTGGGAGAGGGCGATCACCGGGATCTCCAGCTCCTTTGCCAGCAGCTTGAGGTTTCGCGACATGTCCGAGACCTCCTGCTGGCGGCTCTCGGCGCGCTTGGAACCGCCCGACTGCATCAGCTGGAGGTAGTCGATCACGACCAGCTTCAGGTCGTTGCGCTGCTTGAGGCGGCGGCACTTGGCCCGGATCTCCATCATCGAGAGGTTCGGGGAGTCGTCGATATAGAGCGGGGCCTGGGAGACATCCGGCATCCGCCGGGCCAGCCGGGTCCAGTCCTCGTCCGTCATCGTGCCGGAGCGCATGTGGTGCAGCGCGACCCGGGCCTCGGCGGAGAGCAGACGCATCGCGATCTCGTTGCGCCCCATCTCCAGGGAGAAGATCACGCTCGGCAGGTTGTTCTTGATGGAGCAGGCGCGGGCGAAGTCCAGGGCCAGGGTGGACTTACCCATGGCGGGACGGGCCGCGATGACGATCATCTGACCCGGGTGAAGACCGTTGGTGAGGGCGTCGAAGTCGGTGAAGCCGGTGGGCACCCCGGTCATCTCACCGCTGCGGGAACCGATCGCCTCGATCTCGTCGAGGGCGCCCTCCATGATGTCGCCGAGCGGCAGATAGTCCTCGCTGGTGCGCTGCTCGGTGACGGCGTAGATCTCGGCCTGGGCGGAGTTGACGATCTCGTCGACGTCCCCGTCCGCCGCGTATCCCATCTGAGTGATCTTGGTGCCCGCCTCGACCAGACGGCGCAGCACCGCGCGCTCGTGGACGATCTCCGCGTAGTACGAGGCGTTGGCCGCGGTGGGGACGGACTGGACCAGGGTGTGGAGATAGGAGGCACCGCCGACCCGGGTGATCTCACCACGCTTGACCAGTTCGGCCGCGATGGTGATCGGGTCGGCGGGCTCGCCCTTGGCGTAGAGGTCGAGGATCGCGGTGTAGATCGTCTCGTGGGCCGGGCGGTAGAAGTCATGGCCCTTGATGATCTCCACGACATCCGCGATGGCGTCCTTGGAGAGGAGCATGCCGCCGAGGACCGACTGTTCGGCGTCGAGATCCTGGGGCGGTACGCGCTCGAATCCGCTGCCGCCGTCCCAGCCGCCGCTGTCCCGGCCCCGCTCGTGCTGGTCCTCACGGCCGCCGTGCTCGGTGCGCCGCTGACGGGAGACGGGAAGGCGATCACTGGGGCCGCCTTCGGCCGCCCACGGGTCGTCCAAGGGCTCGGAAATGCTCACCCGGGCCACCTCCTCCCGTCCGCGAAGCGGACCTCGCCGTGCCCCCTCTTTCTACGGCACGGCACTGACAAATCGAGCGGCCCGGCTCCGCTTCCGGCGCGTCGGGCGAGGGTCCACCGTAGGCCCCTCTCCACCGTCAGCCAATCTGGTTATCCACAGGCCATGTGGACGAGTGCCCGGATGCTGTGGAGAACTCGCCAGAACCTGTGCACGGAGCGGGGGACAGCACTGTGGACAACCGGAGCCAATCTCCACTCGATCCCCTCTGACCTGGTCTTTCTTCATCCACTGGCTGTGGGGGAGAAAAAAATTTCCCAGGGGACCAAGATCAGAACAAACGGCGCACGACTTCGTCGGCTCAGCCACCGGCCGTAAGGATCACCATGGTGTTGCATGTCTTACCTGTGGAAGATTACGGTGGAGCGCATGACCCAGGCCCCCGCGACCCCGAAGAGCAGCAGTCGTCGCCATGACCGGGAGATCATCGCCCTCGCCGTCCCCGCCTTCGGAGCCCTCGTCGCCGAGCCTCTTTTCGTGATCGTCGACAGCGCGGTCATCGGCCACCTGGGCACCTCCCAACTCGCCGGTCTCGCGATAGCCGCGGGCCTGCTGATGACGGCCGTGAGCGTCTTCGTCTTCCTCGCGTACGCGACCACCGCGACCGTCGCCCGCCGGGTCGGGGCGGGGGAACTGCCCGCCGCCATACGCCAGGGCATGGACGGCATCTGGCTGGCGATACTCCTGGGGGTGGCCGTCGCCGCGCTCACCCTCCCGGCCGCCCCCTGGTTCATCGACATCCTGGGCGCCTCCGAGACCGCCACCCCCTACGCCCTCACCTATCTGCGCATATCCAGCCTGGGCATACCCGCGATGCTCATCGTCTTCGCGGCGACCGGCGTCCTGCGGGGACTTCAGGACACCCGCACTCCGCTGGTCGTCGCCGTCGGCGGCTTCACCGCCAACGCGGTGCTCAATGTGGTCCTGGTCTACGGTGCCGGGTTCGGCATCGCGGGCTCTGCCTGGGGCACCGTCCTCGCCCAGTACGGCATGGCCGCCGCCTATCTGGTGGTGGTCGTCCGGGGCGCCCGGCGCCATGGCGCCTCGCTCCGGCCCGACACGGCCGGTATCCGGGCCAGCGCCCGCGCCGGGGCACCCCTGCTCGTCCGTACGCTCTCGCTGCGCGCGGTCCTGATGATCGCCACCGCGGTCGCCGCCCGTCTCGGTGACACCGAGACCGCCGCCCATCAGGTGGTCTACTCGCTGTGGACCCTGATGGCCTTCGCGCTCGACGCCATCGCCATCGCCGGACAGGCCATCATCGGCCGCTATCTCGGCGCCGGAGACACCCAGGGCGCCCGGCAGGTCTGCCGACGGATGGTGCAGTGGGGCATCGGCTCCGGCGTGGTCCTGGGCACCCTGCTGATAGCCGCGCACCCCCTCCTGCTCCCTCTCTTCAGCGACGATACGAAGGTGCATGACGCGCTGCTCCCGGCGCTGGTGGTGATCGCGGTCTCCCAGCCGATCGCTGGTGTGGTCTTCGTCCTCGACGGGGTCCTGATGGGCGCGGGCGACGGTGCCTACCTCGCCTACGCCATGCTGGCGACGCTCGCGGTCTTCGCCCCCGTGGCCCTGCTCATCCCCGCTTTCGGCGGCGGGCTGACGGCGCTGTGGTGGGCGATGACCCTGATGATGACGGCCCGCCTCGCCACGCTCTGGGGGCGCACCCGCTCCGGACGCTGGCTCGTCACCGGTGCCACCCGCTGACCCTGCGCGAAGCGGGCCGAGCACGGGGACTACCAGGCGCCAGGCATCAGTCCCCCCGGGCCGATGACAAGCACCGGTGGTCCCTCCACCCGACACCGCACTCACCACCGTTTCACGTGAAACACGGCACCGGTGGCATCCAGCGCTGTTTCACGTGAAACACAGCGGACCCGCGACCGCCCAACTCCCGGACCGCCATGAGGTCACCACGGACAGGGCGGTCACCACCGGCGGGACAGCGAAGAGGGCCGCACCCATCGGG
>NZ_JBHVHF010000029.1:0-42939 GCF_042800315.1 Streptomyces sp. NPDC057638 | reverse complement strand
GGCTCAGGGCCGCTGGGCGAGGAGTTCGGCCGCCCGTTCGGCGAGGTGCTGGGCATCGGGGTCGTCGGGGTAGCGGGCGAGGCGGGTGCGCAGGTCAAGGGCGGAGTCGCGGACGCGGGTCGACTGAACGCCTTCGGCGGCGTCAAGGAAGCGGGTCCAGATGGTCAGGGCGCTGTCGAGGTCGCCCTGACGAAGGTGGAGGGCGCCGAGTTGGCCGAGGACGTTGGCCCGGCTGCGGCGGGTGTCCAGCCCGTGGACGACGAGCGCCTGGTGAAGCTGGGCCTGGGCGCCGGTGAGGTCTCCCATCTGGGCGAGGATCATGCCGGAGACATGGGACCAGCGGCCGATGGTGAAATGCGATGCCCACGAGGTGCCCGAGGGTGCCTCGTGGTCGTGCTCGATGTGGGTCTGGGGTGAGGCCAGGCTACGGGTGGCGAGCCGATGGTCGCCATCGAGAGCGGCGGCCTCGGCAAGGGGGATCTCGTAGTAGGCCCGCGCCCTTCCCCACGGTCATGACCAGTCTGTTCAACAGCGCCTCCGGGGCGAGGCGGGTCACGACGTCGGCTCCGCCACCCCGCCCTCGCCTCAGCGCGGTGTCCTCACACCGGTCACAGAGGTAACCGCAGGAACTGCACCATGCTGCGCATATCAGCTGTCAGCGTTCTGCGGCCGTCCACGACCAGCCGCAGCACATCGCGGGCGTACCGCTGGTGGGGCAGCCATTCGGGGGCTCCGCCCCGGAGCGTCTGGAGCGTGTCGAACGACTCCGCGAAGCGACCCGTCCTGGCGTACGCCATGGCGACATCGAGCAGGTGACGATTGTTGATGCTTCCGCCCGGCCTGCGCAGGGGAAGAGGGGTCTGTTCGGCCAGCCGCAGGACCTCGCTCGGCTGGTCCCGCACCATGGCGTGTTCGGCGCGCATCAGATGAACGCTGGCGGGTCCGAAGAGGCTCAGATCCGTTGAGCGTGAGTGCAGTCGGCCGATCGCGGCCGCCGCCGAGTCCGCCATGCGTAAGGCGAACTCGGCGTCGCGGTCCTGGTTGTTCCGTACGGCGATGGCCGACACTCTCAGACAGAGCAGCCCCCAGGACGCGAGTTCATCGGGAGTGGCCCGGGACAGGCGCGGCTCGATCTCATTCGCCCATTGCCCGCCCAGGGCCAGTGCGGTGTCCAGCCTCCCCTGGCGCATGAGGAGCCAGCATCGGGTGCTCACCGCGGCGGCGGCATCGGGCAGGGAGTCCGCCAGTTCGAGTGCTTGTGTGAGCGCTATCTCCGCCGCGTTGTAGTGACGCGTCTGGACCATGAGCCGACCAGCCATCCGCAGTGCCTGAGATCGGATACGCCGACCGGGCTTCCCTAACTCCTCCGCGTCTCTCAGCAAGGAGGTTAGGAAGGCGGCTAGTTGGGCGTATTGATCCGCGCGGAACAGCGGCGCGGCGATGTCCAGCGTCCCCTGAGTACCACGGACCGTCGGTGGATCGTCCAGGGCGTCCGCATGCGTGGCCCTGTGCTCCAGCGCGTCCTGGACCGGTGCCCAGAGGCTGGGGTCATACTCCGGTGACGAGCCTTCGTGGCGGCCAGACGTCACGAGCTTCATGGTGGGAACCTGGAGTGCGACAGCGAGTTTCCTGAAGGACTCCATGCGCGGCGTTCCGTACTCTCCCTGTTCCAGCTTCCGGATCAAGGAGAGGGAGACTCCCGACAGTCCCGCCAACTCCCGCTGGCTGAGTCCACGACGCTTACGTACCGACTTGACGCGCTTACCCGCGGCATTGTCCATGGCGCCAGATTACGCGCCCTGGGTACTGGACTCCTCACTCCGTGTGACAAGAGCGGTGCGGGCGGCCCTGTCGGGCCTCGCATTTCACGGGCGCGGGGCCACCTCGCTCTGCCGCCGTTCCGGCGAGGGGCGCGTTCGCGCCACGAGATGGACGGCCGACGGCCCGGGCGCGCGTGCGGCCCCGCCCCTTTCCCGAACCTGGGGGGAAAGGAAAGGGGCGGGGCCCGATCGGGAATTACGGTGGTGGTGTCGCCGTCAGGGATTCCCGGGACGTTGGATTCAGCGGGCAAGTGCCTTCTTGAAGCGCTTGCCGTTCGGCGCGTCGTAAATGGTGTCCCACAGCTTCTTCGAGCTGAGGTTGGTGTAGACGCCGGGGGCGCCCTGGCCGGCGCAGCCGTGGCCCCAGGAGACGATGCCGATCTGGTACGGGGCCTCGCGGCCGCGGACCGTGCGGAAGAGCGGGCCGCCGCTGTCGCCCTGGCAGGAGTCCTTGCCCTCGACGCCCGCGCACAGGTGGGAGGTGGGGTTGTAGCCGGGGTAGCTGATGCGGCACTCGTCGTGCGAGAGCAGCGGCTTGCGGACCTCGCGCAGCCGGTCCGGGAAGGTGGGCTGGGCGGTGTCGATGTTGCCCCAGCCGGTGACGGTGGCCTTCTGGCCGGGCCGGATCAGGGCGTCGGTGCCGGGGGTCGGCAGCGTGACCGGCGTGACGGTGGAGACCCGCTTGTCGAGCAGGATCAGGGCGATGTCGTAGGCGAAGTTCTTCGCCGGGTTGTAGCGCGGGTGGACCAGGATGGAGCTGAACTCACCCTCGGACGGCGCGGCCTTGCGCAGGACGCCCTGCTTGGTGTTGCTCAGGACCGTGCGGCCGATGGCGATTTCCAGGTCCTTGGGGTCCATGCCGTCGACACAGTGGGCGGCCGTCATCACGACGTAGGGGCTGTAGAGGCTGGCGCCGCAGAACTGGCGGTCCACGGCGCTGCCCTTGCCCTTGAAGAGCAGCGCGGCCATGAAGGGGTACTTGCCGTCGGGGACCTGGGAGCCGCCTATGACGCGGGAGCCCGGGTTGGACCGCTCCGCCGGGTCGGCCTGCTGGCCCGCCTGCGCCGGGGCGGCCACGGCGAGCATGCCCGCCGTCGCGAGTGCGGCCGCCGAGGCGAGGACGGTGCGGCGGGCACGGCCGCCGGACGTTCTGAGTCGCACGATGAAACTCCGATCCTGCTGTGGGGAAGGGGATGCGGCGCGCCACGGGCAGGAAATCGAAGGGCGGCGGATAATCCGCGCGGAGGGTTGTGCATGGCCGAGCCGTCCCTCATCGAAGGGAATTGCGGCATATAAAGAACCCCCCATTCCCCAAATAGCCTGTTCCGCAACGACGTTGGGAAGCTAGCAGCCGGATCGACGGCCAGTCAAAGGATTCTCCGTATGAAATGCGCGGGAGTTTTCCGGCTGGCCGAACGGCATTCTCCGGGCCGTAGGGAGAGACGGTGGTACGCGACAACAGGTTCGGCCAGATCGCGTAATTTTCCAGCCAACTTGCTTAACTCGGACAGCAGGGAGGGCGGGACGGGACGGAGAACGGGGCGGAGAGCGGGGCGGTCAGACGAAGTTCACCCCGGCGCGCCGCAGCAGCGGGTCGTCCACCAGGTTCCACAGCGGGACGGCGTAGTTGCCGACGCCATAGCGCCCGCCGAAGTGCAGCCCGAGGACGCGGTGATCGGCGAGGTCGAAGACCGGGGAGCCGCTGTTGCCGCCGAGTGTGGAGCAGTCATGGGTCAGCACGGTCCCCTCGGGCAGCAGCGCGGTGGTGGTGCCCGGCTGGAGGCGTTTGACGTTGTAGACGTCCATGAAGATCCGGCTCATCGCGACCGGTTCGTTGCGGCGGCCGTCATAGGCGGGATAGCCGACGCAGTACACCAGGTGGCCGGGGACATCGGGCGGCGCGTCGGCGGCGATGGCGAGCGGGCGGGGCGCCGGGGCGCCGCCGTCGTCGCGCGGGGCGACCCGGAGCAGGGCCAGGTCGTGGTCGGTGTGGACCCCGTGGACGCCGGTGACCTCGTAGACGACATCGCCCGGGGCCAGGGGGCCGGGCGCGGCGCCGTTCCCGTATCCCCCCTCCGCCGTGGCGATCCGGGAGGCCATGCCCTCCTTGAAGGTCCATCCCGCGCCGCCGACCCGGGTGAACTCCACCGCGACATGACGGTTGGTCATCACGGTCTCGGGTCCGACCAGGAACGCCGTCCCCAGCCAGTCCAGGCTCGGATGGCCGCTGACCTCGACCCGCCCCACCCGCAGGATCGAGTCGTGGATCCCGGCCCGGCGGCCGTTGAGGACGGCCCAGTCGCCCGCCTGGTCCGGGAAGTCCTGGCGCTGGACCAGGAGCGCGGGGCGGCCCTCCAGCAGGACGATCGCCTCCATGCCGAAGGACTCGTCGTCGCTGATCTCGTCGGCGCGGCCCTCCGCGAGCTTCTCCAGCCCGTCGGCCCCGGCGGCGAGGACGCGTCCGCGTTCCTGGCGGGCCCGTGCGGAGACGCGTGCGGCGGCCTCCTCGTCGGCGGGGAGCGGGGACCCGTCCGGGCGGAGCTCCTCCGATTCGGGCACTTCGGCGTAGAGGCCCTCGCGGACCCGCTGGGCGACCTCGTGGAGGTCTCCGAAGACCCGGGTCGTGTCGGTGGCCACGGGTGAGGTGCCGCTGCCCATCTTCATCCTCCTCCTCAGGGGCCGCCGGTCTGCGCCTGGGTGATCTCGGCGTGGACCTGGGGGCTGTGGGTCGCCAGATGGCTCATGATCTGGCTGATCTGGGTGCCGACATTGACAAAGGCGGTCTCCCGGCCCTGGAACGCGACGTCCTCGACGCGGCGGGTCCCCCGGTGCAGGGCGACGACCCGCCAGTCGTCGGTGAGGACCGGGGAGCCGGACGAGCCGCCCCGGGTGTCGGTGAAGTACCGGACGTCGCGCTCGTCGGTCGCGTAGACGAGGTTGTTCCGCAGCGCGACACGTTTGGGCTGGCCACCGGGGTGCTGAATGATGTTGACGGCCATGATCTCGCCGTCGCGTACCGTCAGCGGGTCCCGCGCCAGGCGCAGCACCGGGTGGGTGGAGGGCTCCGTCAGCCGCAGCACCGCGTAGTCCAGATCGGCGTCGGCGGCGGCGAGCTCGGCGATCGTGGTCTCCTGCGGGCCGTCGTCACCGGCGTCGGCGCTCTCCTTCTCGTAGTCGAACCGGGCCCGGGCGCCCTTCGCCTGGAGCCTCAGATCGTCCTCGGCCGCGAGCGGGCGGGTTCCGCCCTCGCTGGTACGGGCGTTGACCACGTGGTGGTTGGTGACCAGCAGTACGGGGGTGACCAGCCAGCCGGTTCCGGCGTGGGGGTAGCCGTTGGGGGTGCGCGGCTCACCGCCCTCGTACGGATAGACCTTGAGGCGCGCCACCGCCGCCCCGGCGCGGTCGCCGCCGCGCAGGAAGCCGAACGGAACGGTGTCGTCCCGGTGGATGATCTGCTCCTTGATCTCGGCGAGCTCGGCGTCGGGCACGGGCGGCCGGAACTCCGGCTCGCCCCCGGCGCTGCGCGCCACCGTGTCCAGCGCGCCTTGGAAGAGGGCGAGCGGGGCGGCCTCGAAGGTCTGCCCGGTGGCGTTGCGGAGCCAGATCTCCAGCGGTACCGAGCCGTCCACCAGCCGTTCCACCCGGTTCATCGCGGCGAGGTCGGAGTGGACCTGGTGCGCGGGCGCGGGGAGCAGCGGCAGCGTCCCCCGGTAGCGGGGCATGATCCCGTCGAAGAGCAGCGGCCGTACCGCCGGATCCGCCAGGCCGGTCTCCAGCGCGGCCTCGGTGAGCCGCCGGAGTTCGTCGGGGGTGAGATAGCTGGTCATGGCGGCGGGATGGGAGATGACGACGGTACGGGCGGTGTGGGCGGTACAGGCGGTACGGAGGGGGGTGGGGCGGCCGGGTTCGGCGCGGGTGCTGGTGGCCGCTGCCCGGCGCCCCGGTCGGCCGGTACCGGCGCGGGTGCTGGTGGCCGCTGTCCGGTGCCCCGGCGGGTCCGGACCGGAGCCGTGCCCGCGCCCATCGCCGCCGCCACCGTGGCCCGGATCGCGCCGCTGTCGTCCCGTACCGCCAGCAGTCGGCGGGCCAGCGAGTTCAGCGTGCCCCGGTCACGGGCGAGACGCAGGATGCCACCGGTGCTGGCGGGAGCCGGGGGAGGAGTAGCGGCGGGGACGGAAGCGGGCGGGGCGGAGGGAGAGGCGGGCGCGGGCGGGACCGTGGGGCCCGCCGCCTCCCTCAGAATCGTGTTGAGCGGCCCGAGCAGCCCCGGCTGGCGCGCCACCGCCGCCCGGATCGCCGTCGCCAGGGTCTCCAGTGCCTCGTCGTCCATCGGCAGCCCCACCACCTCCAGGGCGTGGTCGAGGGCGCGCGGATCGCGGACGTACACCTGGGAGGCGACCGCGCGGACCAGCGCGGGCTGGCCCTCCAGCACCGAGTCCGGCAGCCGCCGCAGCCGGTGCGCGAGTTCGCCCTCGGCGTCCCCGCCCGCATCCCCGGCGGCACCGCCGTCCGCGCGCCCCTCCTCGTCCCGTACGGGCCCGGTCCGCGCGAGCCGGGCGCGGGCCAGCAGCGCGCCCATCGCCTCCAGCTCCTGGCCCAGGCCGACGGCGATGTCCTCGGCGGCGCGCAGCTCGCGGTCGGCGGTGGCCGGGTCGCCGCTGTCCTCCGCCAGCCGCGCCGAGAGCAGCAGCAGTTCCAGCCGGCGCTCGGCGCAGCCCGCCGCCGTCGCGCCCGCGATGGCGGCGGCGACCTCGGACCGGGCCTCCGCGTGCCGCCCCAGCCGGTCCAGGGCCTCGCCGAGGAGCGGGTGCAGCGTGCTGCACGGCGTCCAGGGCCTGCGTTCGCGCATCCGGGTGAGCGCCGCGTCCGCGAAGCCCTGGGCGAGCAGGTCCTCCACCTCACGGGCGGTGATCCGCTCCCAGTCCTCCTGGTCGGCCCCGGCCAGTACCCGCTCGGGCGGGTCGGCGCCGCCGAGCTTGGCCGTCAGCAGGGCCGCCGCCCGGTGCGGCATATCGCGCTCGGCGCCGACGAGGAGGTGCTCCACGCCCGGCACCCAGCGCGCCTCGACCGTGCGCGGGTTCTCGCCGAGCCGCAGCCGGTGGTAGATCTCCTCGGCCCGCGCGGGCAGTCCCTGGCGCGCGGCGTAGTAGGCCACCGCCCGGCGTTCGACCGCGCGCATCACATCCGTACGGTCTCCGCCGGGCAGCCGCAGCATGATGGCGCGGACGTCGCCACGGTGGCGCACGGCGTCGGGTCCCACGCGTTCGACCAGGTCGAGCCGGGAGAGTTCGGTGAACAGACGGCGGGCCTCGGTGGCGTCGGCCACCCGCACCCCGCAGGGCTCGGCCAGGACGTGTTCGACCACCCCGGGGGTGATCACCCGGAGCACCAGCCCCGGGCGGGCCAGCCGCCGCACCTCGGGGTCGGCGATGTGGTGCAGGATCCGGTCGTACAGCAGTCCCTGCACCAGCATCTGGTCGACCTCGCGGAAGACGGCGTCCCGCCGTTCCGGCAGCTCGCGCAGGACCTCGCCCGCGTCACCGCCGCGCTCCCCGGCCAGGACCGCCGCGCGCGCCGCGAGCCGCAGGCTCAGCGGATGGCCGCCGACGCGTTCGGCGAGGACCCGCGCCACCTCGGGATCCTGCACGCCGGAGGAGATCAGCAGCCCGATCGCGGCGCTCTCGTCCAGCTCCGTCAGCTCCAGCTGCCGGGGCTGGATATAGCGCATCGGATGGTCCACGGACGCCCGCCCCGAGACGATCACCCGCATCCGGGGGTAGACCGTCTGGAACGCGGCACCCATGCCCCACATCCGGCCCAGTACGGGCGAACCCCGGTACTGCGCCGCCTCGAACGAGTCCACCGCCAGCACCAGCGGCGCCCCGTCCTGGCCCGCCGCCGTGACCGCCCTGAGCAGCACGTCCGCCAGCCGGCGGAAGAGCCCCGACTCCTGCTCGGCGGCCTGGGACTGGAACACATGCGAGGAGGTGCGGCCCAGCATCGAGCGGGTGGTGGCGAGCTGGTGCAGCTGGGTGACCCGTTCCTCGCCCGCGCGCTGGCTGCGCACCGTCCGCTGGGCCTCCTGGGCGAGGGACTCCAGTTCGGCGCGGTGGGAGGGGTACTGGACGGCGAGCTGACGGGCCATCTCGGCGATGAGGGTGAGGGGTTCGTGGACGGAGAGGGTGGGGCGCTCGAAGTCGATATAGGCGAACGGGAACGCGGGCCCGGTGCCGTCGTCCTGCCCCCGGACGCTGTCCAGCAGGAACCGGGCCAGCAGGGTGCTCTTGCCCATCCCGCCCGGACCGTGGATCACCAGCGGCGGCGCGGGCGCGTCCGGGCCGCCCTCGGGGATCGCCGTGACATGGCGGCGCAGCACGTCCAGTTCCCGGGCGCGGCCCTGGAACGGCCGCCGTACCAGCTTCTCCAGCGGCTGGAGCAGCCGGGCGCGCCGCATGGCGTGCTGGAGCGACTCGGCGTCCGGCAGCCCCGTGACGCCGGGAACCCTGGCGAGCCAGAGCACCGCCTGGAGGGTGTCGGCGAGGACGTAGGGGTCCTGGGTCACCGGGGGCGGGCGGCCCGCCAGGGCGTCGAGGCAGATCCGTTCGACGCCCGTCTCCCCGGGGACGGCGTCCAGATTGCGCCCGAGCGCCTCCCCGGCCGCCTCGGGACCGGCCAGCGCCGCCAGGACCGTCTCCCGCAGCTCCCGCTTCAGCGTCCACACCGCCTGACCCGCCCCGCCGACGGACCGGCAGTCGTCCAGCAGCTCCCGCGCGGCGTCCCCGGTGGGCCGTTCCTGACCGGCGGTACGCACCAGCAGCGGATCGAAACGGGTCAGCAGCGCCACCGCCTCCCGGTAGCGGCGCCGGGCCTCCGCCACGGGCGCCGCCTCCGGCGGGTCCGCGCGCAGTTCGTCCCGGAGCCGTCCGACGAACCGCTGGAGGACGGCGTCCGCCTCGGGCGCGAGCGCGCCGGGCGCTGTGGTGTTGGTGGTGTTGGTGGGGTCGGTGCTGGGGTCGGTGGTCGGCGCCGGGGGCTCGGCGGACTCCGTCTCCGTGGTC
Organism: Streptomyces sp. NPDC057638; assembly: GCF_042800315.1. Lineage (NCBI taxonomy): Bacteria > Bacillati > Actinomycetota > Actinomycetes > Kitasatosporales > Streptomycetaceae > Streptomyces > Streptomyces sp. NPDC057638. The sequence continues at coordinate 34,061 of NZ_JBHVHF010000029.1, read as the reverse complement.
CCGGGCGGGGCTTCAGACGGTTCGGGCGGTTCAGGCGGTTCAGCTGGTTCACACGGCGTGGCAGCGGCTCCGGCCGCCGCCGGTACGGGAGGGAACGCCGCCGACCGTACGGAAGGGGTCTCAGCCGGTGGTCCGGAGGCGGCGGCGCGCGGTGGTCCGGAGGCGGCGGCGCGCTCCGCGCCGGTGCCCCGTGCCCGTGGGGCGGGCGCGGGTGCCGCGCGGGGTGGCGGGTCCACGGCGTGGGAGCGGGCCCGCTCAGAGTGACTGGTAGACACGGACCGCCCCCTCCGCCGCCGTACCGACCCGCCGCATGTACTCCGCGTCGTCGCGCGGGGGCGCCACCCGCAGCACCTCCCGTACCGCCGCGTCCACGAACGCCGCGATCACCGGCTCACCGGCCCGCGCGCCGCCCGGCAGCCGGGGCGGCGACTCATGGAAGTACTGGTCGAAGAAGTCCCGCAGATCGGCGGGTTCGGCGGCGTGCGCGGTGTCGTGGCTGACGCTGCCATGCAGGTCGTAGGGGAGCTGGCGCATGGTGGGGCCATAGCCGAGGAGGACGAGCCGGGGCGCCTGGTCACCACGGACGGCGGTGTGCTCGTAGATGGCGAGGGCGAGTTGGCCGATCAGGTCCCACACGTCGGAGCTGGCGTCGAGACGGTCGCACTCGTCGAGGACGAACCAGAGGCGGCCCTCCGCCGCCGTGGCCCGGCCGACGACCCAGTGCGCGGCCTCGTCGATCGACGGCAGCAGGTCGTTGAGTTCGGTGGGGTTCAGCGGGGCCTGCGCGCCCGCGAAGGCGACGAAGCCCGCGAGGCGCCGGATGACCTTCTCGGCCGTCGCGGTGCGGGACAGGGTGACGCGCGCGGGACGGAAGCCCTGGTGGTGACCGACGTGCCGCAGCAGCTTGTAGGTGTAGGAACGGCCGCTGCCCGGGTCGCCGTCCACGACCAGCACCGTCTTCTCGGGGTCGGCGACGAAGTGCCGCAGCGTCTCGCGGAGGCCGCCCCGGCCGATGAAGACCTCGGAGCCGCTCTCGAAGACACAGGTGCGGAAGGTGTCCTCGGTGGTGTGGGCGTGCCGGTCCTGGCGCAGCCGGTCCCGGTACTCCGCCGCCCGCTCACCGTCGGGGAGGACCGCGAGCCGGTCGATGGCGCTGAGCGCCTCCAGCAGCCGGAGTTCGCCGTCGATGCTGGTACGTGAAGCCTGAACGAGCGAACGTGCGTTCTCCATGCTGACCGCCGTGAGCCTGAGGGTCGAGACGAAGGCGCTCGGGAATCCGTATTCGACGAGGCGGGCGTACGGGTCGGTGGTGTCGAGGAGATAGTCCCGTACCAGGACGGCGACGAAATCCCACTCCTTGTCCTTCAGCGACATGCCACACCTGCTTACGGGCTCGAAGCGCGGGAACCCATATCACCGATGCTGGCACCGGGCGTGGCGGTCCGCAAGGCACGCCGGGTACGGGCGGGCCCGCCCGGGCATTTCCGTGGAATGAGCAGGGCCATAACCGCTCACGGGCGGGCCGGACGCGGTGACGCTCCGCGTCGACAAGGCGCACCGGCGGGTTCCGGCGTTCACCCGTGACGCCCTGGCTCCCGGCCGTCGAAGAATTCCCGGAACGCGGTTCTCACCTGTCGATTCCCCAGATATTCACGGACTCCGTGGTGATTCACGCTGTCATTGATCACCAGGGATTCGGTGATACGGAATTCCGGCTGGTAGTGCGGTCGGAGGGTATGCCCGTTGGCCACCAGGTCCCGCAGATCGCAGACGTTGTGCCAGCGGCGGACGCCGGACGGCACGGCCGGAGGGGCGGCGAGGTGGTCCCGGATCTCGGTGGCGGCCAGCGGGGAGCCGAGGGTGAGCAGGAGATCGGCCTCACGTCCGCTCTCGGCGAGCACCTCGTAGGCGATGACCGAGCCGAGGCTGTGCGCGACGACGGCGAGCGGCGCGCCGCCGGCCCGGTTCAGCTCCCGGCGGACCACGTCGCGGATCGCGGGTCCCGCGCCGCCGAAGAAGTAGGCGTAGACGTCCTGGAAGGTGTACTTGACCAGGGTGCGGAAGACGACCGTGCGGGCGAACCGGGGCAGCGGCAGCAGTTCCTCCGTGGGCTCCGGCGCGGCCGGTGGCCCGGGCCCGGCGGTCAGGCCCGCCACGGGCTCCGCCCCGGCCGCCTCGGCGTCGGCGAGCGCCTCCGCGAGATAGGTCATCTCCCTGAGCCAGCCCCCGAGCGCGGGCCCGGCGGGCGGCCTCGTCTCCGTCGGGACCCGGCCGTACGGCCTCGGCTCCCCGCGCCGGGCACCCGCCGCGCAGACGGCCTCCGCCTCGACGGTGGCGATGAACTCGGCGGGCGGCTCCAGCCGGGCGCCGGGCGGTCCCCCGGCGGAGGGTCCCTCGGCGGGCGATTCCCTGGTGGACGGCTCCCTGGTGGACGGCTCCCTGGTGGACGGCTCCCGCCATGTGCCAGGTGGTCCCCCGGCGCCGGGGGCACCCGGCCCCGCGTCGGCCATGGACGCCGCCCCCGGCCCGCCCGTCCCGCCCTCCAGCGGATCCCACCGGGAGTCGGGCAACGGGGTCTCGTAGCGCAGCGGGGCCCAGTAGGCCATCCGGGAGGTGGTCCCCATGTCCGTGCCGAACAGCGCCGCGTCCCAGATCGACTTGAGCGACTCCGCGCGGACCTTGTTCCCGATGCCGTGGACATAGACGACGATCGGGTCCATCGCGTCTCGCCTCCCGGCACCGCGCGGGGACCGCCGGTGCGGGCGGCCGCCTGGGGACCGCCGTGGGCGGGCGGTCCCCGTCAGTATCGGGCGGGGGTGATGGGGACGCCATTCGGTACGAGGGCGCCACCTGGGGAGCGCGCCCCCTTGTCCGCCTCCATACCGCGCCCCTGTCCCGCTCCATGTGGCGCTCCGCGCCCCTGCCCGCCTCGGTGGCGCCCGGGGACCCGGGCGGGCAGGGGGAGCCTCACGCGTCGAGCGCGATGTCGTCGTGGGACTCCAGCCGTCGCCAGCGCGCCTCCGGGTCGCGGGCGGGCGGCATCCGGTCGGCGGCGGGCAGCGGCCCCAGATCGAGGGAGGCGACCTCGGCGATGTCGGAGACGGGCACCTGGTAGGTCCGGAACGCGCCCAAGGGCGGCGGCTCCCCCGCCCCGGCCCCGGCGAGGGCGCGGTCCGCGTCCCGGGTGAGGTCGGGACTCTGGTCGAGCACATAGGCGGTCGACGCGAGCCGCCCCTCCTGGAGGAACGCGGTCACCTTCCAGAAGCGCAGCGGCACCTGGACGCCCCGGTAGGGCGGATCGGAGTCATGCAGCACGGGCCCGGTGAAGACGGTCAGCTTGCGGTCGAACCGCGCCGCGTGGTCCAGCAGATAGTTCTCCAGCCCCTGCCAGAGCTGCCTGCCCTGGTTGAACTGCGCCGCCTGGGGTGCCGCGTTGGTGAAGTGGAAGGTGTCGGCGTTGGCCCGTACCGCCTCCGCGCGCTCCCCCCACACCGGGTCGAGCCGCCGCACCAGGTGCCCCCGGTCCAGGTCGTTGTGGGCGTAGACGTGCGGCCCGGTCTGCTCGTCATCGGGCAGTCGGGGGTCCATCCGCCAGGAGTCGTCCCGGGGCACGTCCTCCAGCAGGCGCGCGCCGTCGATGGCGACGGCGGTGGCGGCGGCCATCCGGCGGTCGGGCCGGAAGACGACGGTGAAGTGGGTGTACGGCAGGAGAACGGTCTCCACACCGGGGAGGGTCACCACGGGGAGCGGCACCGGGACACCGAGGAAGAGCTGGTCGTACCCCGAGCGGCCGGTCAGGTTCTCCGGCCGTGCCTCCGCTGGGGCGTGAGGGTCTGCTGGGTCCATGCCCGCGTCTCTACCCGATACGCCCGATCAAGCCGCTTTCCTCCCTTTCGCTCCACCCTCCTGGCCTAGCCGCGCCGCGCCCGCCCCTTCCGTACGGGAACGGATACCGCGAGCGGCGGTACGGGACCGGACGCGCGGCCGGGCACGAACAGCCGACCAGCGCGGCGGGATCCATCGGTACGAGGGGAAACATCCCGTACCACCCGACCACAGGACCGTTCAGGCGGTACGGGAGAGAGGGGGGATTGACCTGACCCGCGGCCTGGAACCCATGGACCGGCACCCTCTCCCGGCGTGAAACACAGGAGTCTCCATGCCCACCGGCCTCTCCCTCCACCTCGGACTCAACCACGTCGACCCCGATGCCTATGGCGGCTGGGACGGCCAGCTCCTCGCCTGTGAGAACGACGCCCGGGACATGGCCGCGCTCGCCCGTGCCTCGGGCTTCGACGCGACCGTGCTGCTCACCTCCGAGTGCACGGTGGAGAACATCACCGCCGCCTTCCGTGCCGCCGCCGCCCGCCTGTCGGCCGGTGACATCCTGCTCTTCACCTACTCGGGCCACGGTGGCCAGCTGCCCAACCTCAAGGACTCGGACGACGAACCCGACGACCTCGACGAGACGCTGGTCTTCTACGACCGCGAGTTCCTCGACGACGAGCTGAACCGGGAGCTGGCGCGCTTCGACGACGGGGTGCGCCGGATCAGCCTCCTCGACTCCTGCCACAGCGGCAGCGCCATCGAGCTGCCGTCCGAGGAGCCGGGCCACACCCCGAGGATGATGCCGGTCTACAAGCAGCGCGAGATCTACGAGCGGGACAAGGCGGCGTACCAGGCCATCCAGCGCGAGCTACGGGCCGACCGGGGCGACGGCCGACCGGCGGACGCCCTGCTGATCTCGGCCTGCCAGGACAACCAGTTCGCCTCGGACGGGCCGGTCAACGGGAAGTTCACCGGAACGCTGCTGAAGGTCTGGGACGGCGGCGCGTTCGACGACGGCGGCTACCGGGAGTTCCACCGCGCGATCCTGCGCCGGATGCCCTCCAGCCAGAGCCCGAACCTGTATCTGTCGGGCAGCCCGGCCCCGGAGTTCCTGCGGGAACGCCCCTTCACCGTCTGAGACACCCTCCAGGAAGGCTTCCGGACCTCGTCCGGACCCCTTCCGAACCTCGTCCGGCCCGCTTCCGAACCTCGTCCGGATCCTTCACGAGGGGCATTCCGAGGACCTTCCGAGGCGCCGTCCGCGACACGGTCCGTAACGCTCCTTCCCGCCACACGGCCCCCGAGCGCGGTCCGGGCTCCCGGTGTCCTGGCGTGGGGCCCGGCTTCGACCCACCCCCCGTGATGGGTCGAGGCCGGTACCGCCACCCGGGCCGTCGGTCCGGGCCCGTACTCCGATTCCAGCGGGTCGGGGATTGTCCGGACAGCCCGCTCCGACCTTCCCGGACAATCCCCGGGGCGGTTGGGTGGAGGGAGAACGCCCCATTCCTCGTGACGGATGGGCGGTATAGGCGCCTCTGGGGTGGATGAGGAAGAGGGGGACAGATGGGCCGACGTGAGATACCGATCGACCTCGAGGGCGGACCGGTCCAGCGGTTCGCCCATGGCCTTCGGGAACTGCGCGGGGCGGCGGACGGGATGACCTACCGCGAGATGGCACGGCGTACGCACTACTCGGTGACCACGCTGGCGGCGGCGGCCTCCGGGGACCAGCTCCCGTCGCTGCCCGTGACGCTGGCCTATGTGGAGGCGTGCGGAGGGGACACCTCCGAGTGGGAGGCGCGCTGGCTGTCGGACGGTGTCAAAGATTTCAGTGGCGCAAGATTCATTTCAGTGAAGATTTCAGTAGCGCGCGAAAGATTTCAGTGTGGTCGCTCTGTGTGATTGTGGCCACCGGTCGTAGTTGCCTCTTAGTTCGGGGCCTGATGGCGCCATCTCTGGAGGAGAGTTCCGCCGCGAACCTGTTGACCTGCGGGCAGTGTGTCGGCACGGCCTTCTACCGACTGGAGGGCATCGGAGCGAATTTCCGCTGCCAGCGCTGCCGGCAGCACACCCCCATCGTCCGGTCGGCCTGGAAGGGACAGGAGCTGGAGCCGCAGTGGTCCTACGGCCTCGACGAGGTCGCCTACCAGGGCCTGCGCTCGAACGTTCAGGTGCCGGTCTCGCGCTCGCTGAGCTGGCGCACTCCTTCCCGCACATGCCCGAAGCGGTCGTCCGCTGGGACGGTTACCAGGACCTTGAGGTCGACCTCTGGGCCATCGTCGGCCGGATCGTCATCGGCGAAGCCAAGATCAGTGATCGTCTCGGGCAGACGAAACACGCCGAAGCGTGGCGCTACGCCGCTCTCCAGGGCCTGATCGGCGAGTTCAGCGCGGACGAGTTCGTCATGGCCACCGTCGGCTCCGCGTGGATCCGGCGGACCGAGACCCTGGTGAACGAGAAGATCGCGTGAGCGGCCAAGGTCACCTGGCTCATCAACCTGCGCTGATACCCGGCGCCGCTGCAGCACCACGACGCGCTCCGCCCCCTGGGTTCAGCCTCCTGCCGTCGAAGCGCGGTGTCCGGTGATCGGCGGCAGCAAGGGGCGGGGCAGGCGGGCAGAGCCCGTCCTGTTGGCTTCAGCTGTGGCGACTGTGCTCGCCGAAGCAGTCCAGGGCTAGTGCGTCCAGCTTTGCCGAGACGGACTCAACGCGATCAAAATCGAACAAGTGTGCAATAAGTCATGACGGTGAGTCTTGCGCGTCTGTAGCCTGTCCGGCACGCTGAAAGGACAAGTCCTCTGCAGACTGTTGCTGAGTAACGCCGCTGCCATTGAGGAGGAGCCAGCTGTGGAAGTGCTCTCGCCTCAAGGCGCTCTGCTCGTGTCGTGCATTGCCCGTCTGCCGGAGCGTTCCCTGCCGCGGCATGCGTGGGCGGCCGAAGTCCTTGTGGAGCAGCTCTGGGCAGCATCGCCTGGCGAGCATGCCGAAGTGTTGGGCGAGGTACTTGCTCCGATGATCGGGCGAGGGGGCGTTGATGCGCGGCGCGTGCGGGCCGAGATCTGGGAACTCGCGCGCTCGGGCGCGCTGGTGCCTGTCGGCGCGGGAAGCGCGGCGAGGTACGAGGCGGCCGACTTCGCCGAGGCCATGGCCGACAGGGACCTGTCACCGCAGGAGGGGCAGGTCATGGAGTTCGCTGTGCGTCAGCTGACGGCCAGACTGTTGGCGCTCTCGAAGACGGCCCGCGCGGCGCTGTGATCCAGGCTGGGGACCGTTGCGTCCCTTCCCACTCGGCGCCATGAGAGCGTCTTCTTGCGGTGTGTGGCCAGGATGATTCCGCCCTCTTTAGAGGGTTTCGCGGTGATGCGCACGCGGGTCTGCGGGCTGAGGAGGAATGGTGCCTCCCAGGTCTGTTCCTCGGTCTCCTGCCAGTCCGCGATGCGGATCTTGGCGATCTGGTCGCTCATCTCCCGGGCCGTCTGGAAGCGGCGGGCCGGGTCGGGGTCGGTGGCTTTCTGAACCAGCTTCCGCAGCGACTTGCACACCCAAGCGGGCAGGATCGCGTCCTCCTTGCGCAAAGGTGGCTGGCCGGCCAGGAGCGCGTCGACCACGTCGGTGGTCGTGTACGAGGCGTAGTCGAATCTTCCCCGGAGCAGTTCGAGAAGGACCACGCCGAGGGAGTACAGGTCGGAGGAGCGGGTCAGCGCCTCCCCGGTCAACAGCTCAGGCGGAGCGTACAGGTGAGGCGCGTTCACGCAGGGGGCTCTGCCTGTGTCGTCCATGGCGCCGGCCAGGCCCAGGTCGCCGATCTTCACCGTGTCGGCGTCGCCGGTGAGGAACAGGTTCGGGCTCTTCACATCGCGGTGAAGGATCTTGTACCGCTCGTGCATCTCGGTCAGGCCCTGCAGGGCCGCGCGGATGATGCGCAGCGACTGGGCCGGTGTGAAGTGCTCGCCCTCGAGCATCGCGTCGGTAATGCTGCCGTTCTCGTAGTAGGGCATGAACACTTCGACTACCTGCATGGGCGCTTTGTAACTGGGGACGCTCGCGACCGAACGCACCTTCACCACGTTCGGGTGGTTGATCATCTCCATGACCCGGGGCTCCACCAGGTCCGCGCCCTGGACTTCGGACAGGTCAATGCGTTTGCCGACCAGCCACGTCTCCAGGACTGGATCTAGCCACACGCGCACCTCACGCAGGCCGCCCGGCATGCTGTGGAGGCACTCGTAGTCCAGGATGAGCGGTCTCTCGCGCTCGTTCACTGCCCTTATCCTTCGTTGCTCTTGCTGGACATCTCGACGGCGTAGGCCTTGGCCGCGGCAAACGCCTGCACGCGCCCGGCCGTCCAGTACAGGGGGAGCTGAGCGAATCCGGCCTCTTTGCAGTCGAACGAGGCCAGCTTGGGCGCGGGGACGCCGACGAGCTTACCGATCCGCTCCGTGCTCCACTCTTCGCATGTGACCCCCTGCTCCACGCAGGACAGCATGAGTGCTGTGATCAGCGAGATGCGGTCGAATGCTTCGCGGTACACCCACTGGTTTTTCCTGCGGGTCGCCACGATGATCACGGCGTCTGGCTGCAGCACACGGATCTCCTGGGCGATCCTCTGGTGGGTGTCCCCCAGTCGCTGAGCTCCCGTCAGGCCGAGTGCGGGCACCAGGCGTTCCGGGGCCCCTGGCGGGTGAGAGATGTCCTGCGTGCCCTGGTCGGCAGTGAGTGCTCCGTAGTGGATCGCGCCTGCTGAGACAGCCACACCCAGGACCTTCATGCGTCACATCTTTCCGGGAAGTCCCGGCCTGCGGCCCTTGAGGGGCAGGCCGGTTGAGAGCGGATCGTTGTCATGACTGCGGCGGTCAGCCGCGCCAGCTACCCCTTGATCAACCGCAGGTCGGGCCGCACGGGCGCCGACTGCCTGCCGCCTCCGTCGACGCCGATGGGGACCAGGCCGAAGACGTACTCATTGAGTTCCTCAGGATAGATGTTCAACTCGGCCGCGACATCTGCCGGCGACATGCTCAAAGGCTGACGCAGCGCCTCGAACACCTTTGCGAGCAACTGGCTGCTCTCTCGGACAAGGGAAGAGCCCGGCTCGTCTCGGCGGTATCCCCTGCGCGCGAGCTCCTTGACGGTCTGGGTGTAGCGCCATTCGGAGAGCAGCTCAAGTTTGCGCAGCCGGTAGGTCAGGGCCATGGCCGACACGCCCCACTTGCGCTTGGCGCTCAGTATCCGTTCGAGGGAGGCGTTGTTGAGCCTCTGGGCGAGGATCCCGGCCCGCGGCATGAGGAAGGCAGAGGCGAAGTCGTTGGCCTCGCCCTCGGAGTCTCGCCCGTGGGGGATGCGGTGCTCGCAGTGCAGTACGAGATGACCGAGTTCGTGAGCGGCGTCGAAGCGGCCCCGTTCCCCGGTCTTGCGGGTGTTCAGAAAGACGTAAGGGGTGCCCGCGTTGATGGTCGAGAAGGCGTCGATGTCCAGGCAATCCGACGGCAGGGAGAACACACGCACACCGTTGGCCTCCAGCAGGTGCACCGTGTTGGGGACGGGCGCCTCCCCGAGCCCCCATGCGGCGCGCACCTGCTCGGCCGCTGCCTCCGGCTTGAGATGGGGGTACGTCGGCACGTTCGGCCTTGGCAGTTTGAACAACCCTGCCAGCCAGGTGTTGAGCGCCACGGCCACGGCCCCTGAGCCCAGCGCGCTGTCACGCTCCGAGGCTGTCATTTTGGACGGCGCCCTGAAACTGACCGCGTCCAGCTGCAGTTGGGCCGGCGGAGGAGCCTCGAAGAACGCGACCGGGTAGTGAAGCGCGGCCGCGAGGGAGGAAAGCGTCTCCGGCGACGGAGGTCTGCGGTGGTTCTCGAACGCAGTGATGCTCTGCGCCGAGAACCCCGATCGACGGGCCAGCTCGGCCAACGTCATCCGTCGCCTCTTACGGGCAAGGACCAGCCGTTCAGGGGTGAACACTTTCCTCAGCTCCCACGTCCGCACTTCTACATTTCGGTCAGCCCCCCAGCAACTCCACGACAACGTCCGGGCCGCTGTCGTCGCCCGGATCGTCCAGCAGCGCGATGTCCGCACCGGGGTCGCCCAGGTTGGGCAGCACCAGAGGGATGCGCTCCTGCCACTCATCGACGAACTTCCCGTTCATCTTGATCGGCAGGGACAGCTCGGCTGAGATCACTCCCTTGTCCCACTTGTAGAGCAGGCACCACGTCGGGATCTGGTCGAGCTCACGGCCGTACAGCACCTCGTCGTGGCTGAGGAACGCGAACTGGCCGTTCCTCTCCACCAGGCGGGCCATGGCAGGACCCTTCGGGTTCTTCGACTTCACTCGGGCATTCAGATCGCCGACGCCTCCCTGGGCGCTGATCGCCGTGACCGCGTGACTCATGCTGGGGTGGATCATCCGGAGGATGCTGTCCCGTGAGGTGTGGCCCCACCCGTCCGGGTTGAGCGTCTCGGCGAGATACCGGTTGGTGCGGCTCCAGAACGTGAACCCGGCCATGGCCGGCGCATCGAAGTCGGTGCAATTGCGGACATCGGCCGCCGCCAGGTCGAGCGCCCCGTGGAAGAGGTCATTCGAGAAGTCGAGCTGCGCGAGCCGCTGCACGCACCACTCGGGATCCAGGTTCTGCACAGCCCCTCCAGACAACCGTGGGTTTCAAAAACCATACCTCATTCGAGGTGACATTTTTGAAACCGCGATCATCATCGCATGTCAGTTCGAATGTGTCATCTCGTCAGGCCCTACTGCGGACGTCCCTCTGGGACCGGGTGTCAACGGGGTGTGTGTGACTGTGCACTCGTGACGATCTTGCCTGGGCGGCCTTCTCAGGTCTCCTCCGCCCGGCGCTCGGCCTGCTGATCGCGCACTGAATGGCGGGACTGGAGGGAGCGCCGACGAAAGGCGCTGATCAGCATGTACTCCGCTCCGGGGCAGGCGGCTTTTGTCGGTCGAGACCGTTGCGGCGAGTGGCGGGAGGGCCAGTGCGAGGGGGAGTTCGGCAGTGTGGCGGGCGAGCCGGGCCGCGAGCGCGGTCGCGGGCTCAAGCCCAAGTCGGTTCATGGTCTAGGTGCGGTCCGTCTCGTATACGGCGGCCAGGTGATCGACCCAGCTGAACAGCGATTCACCGGGCTGCGGTAGCGGGACGACGGGCAGCCTGCGGGGCGCCGTGCGTGTCGGCTACGGGCTGTCCTCACCGGTCGGGTGCGGCTGCGGCATGGGGATCCTGTTCGGCCTGGTCGATCCGGGACGGCGGCAGGCGCAGCTGCCGCCGGTAGGGGAAGGGTCTTGACGATATGAAGTTGCTGCTGGAGGGGCCGGGATGGTGCTCGGGTGTCAGTGTCCGGCGGGACCGCTGGAGCGTGGCGAACTCGCCGGGGCCGAAGACATCGTCGAGGAAGCGGTGCAGCCGGACACTGGCTGCTCTCGGATCGGGGGACCGGTATGCCGTCAGGTAGTGGCGCATCCTGACGCGGCGTCGTATCTCCAGCAGCTCTCGGGCGGTGGCGCTCATGTCACGGGAGCCCAGGATCCTTCCGATTACGCTGAGCCTGCAGGACCTGGTGATCGGGTCGCGGTAGGCCAGGTGGGTGCCGTCGGAGAGGGTGCGGCCTGGTTCCAGGAATCCGCTGGAGTCGACCACGTAGCCCGGGGCCGTGGCGCGCTGGGGTGAGTAGCAGCGCTGCAGGACGGGATCGGGGCTATCGAAGGAGCGGACTTCGAAGACGGGGCGGTCGAAGAGCGCGTTCAGTACGTGGTAGGTGCGCAGCCACGCGCGGGGCCGGGCACGGGAGGTAAGCCCGTGTCGCAGGTGGTTCACGGCATCGAGTACGACGGGGTCGCTGACCGGCGCGGTGTCGATCTCCGACAGGGTGATGCCGCAGTGCTCGCGGCGCGTGCCGGGCGGGAGGAGGTGGGGGTAGGGGTCGCGAAAGCCTCTGCACCGCAGCGCTGAGCCCCACCGTGAGCTGGTCCTTTCCGGCGTGAACGGGGTGTCGCAGCGGGGGCAGAAGGAGACCAGGTAGCACAGGCGCACCGGGCAGGCCACGGCCCACGGCTCGTACCACCACAGCGGCCAGCGGCCCTCGGGGGTCAGGCACCTCGGGCAGAACGCCCAGGTTTCCTTCGGCATCCGGGACGCTGAAATGCCGGTGTAGGGGGGCCCGATGTCGTCGAGTGTCATCACGGCGAGTTCCCGGGCGGTCAGGCCCGTCGCCGTTTCCACGACCCGGGATGCTTGCGCCGGCAGCTGCATCGTGTAGCGGATCAGATCCCGCGCGGCCCATTGCGGCGTGGTCTGCACCAGGCCCAGCGCGTGCATCATCGGGCCGCGGTGGACCTCGTAGGTGTGGGCGAGGTGGTCGACCCAGCTGAAGAAGGACTCCCCGGCCAAGGGCAGCGGGACCACCGGAAGCCGCCTGGGCAGCCCGCGGGGAATGCTCCGGTAACTGACCTGCGTGGACACGTGAGTGCTACTCCTCGTCGTGACCCTGGAACAGCTCGTACGGCTGGACGCCCCGGGCCTGGGCGAGGGCCGGGATCCGGTCGACGGACACGCTGTGGACGGCGGCCTCGACCTCCGCTTAGAAGGGGCGGTCCATGCCTGCGGCCTGGGCCAGTGCCGCGAGCCGGCGCAGGGCCCGCAGCCGGGTCGAGAAGGCCAGCCGCTGGGCCGGGAGACGGCCGGAATCGCTGTTCGTCACAGAGGAAACCGTGGTACGGTCCCAGGCTTGTTGGAGATCTCCTACAAGCCTGGTGTGGAGGGGTGCGGGAGGGCGGCTGCCCGCAGTGCTGGTACCGCAGGCCGGTGAGCCGCCCCGCGCGGGCCCCAGGTGTGACAGCTCTGACCTGTGCCCTGGGGCGCGAGGCTGCGGCTCCCTGATCAAGTGGTCTCGTAGGACCAGCTCTGGCCGGTTTGGCGGTATTCCTCCACGGGGATGGGGTTGACTCCGTTGCGCATGCGGGCGGTGTAGAGGAGTCCGTCGAGGTGGTCGATCTCATGGTGGACGAGGCGGGCGAGGCCGCGTTCGTACAAGGTGGTCACCGTCTCCCCGGTCAGGGCGGTGGTCTCGACGGTGATGGTCAGGGGGCGGGGGACGAGGCCGCGAACGTCGAAGAAGCTGAGGCAGCCCTCGTACTGCTCGTCCGTGCCGCCGGAGCGGTCGGTGATGCGGGGGTTGATCAGGGTGATCGCCGGGGCGTCGCCGGTCGGCTGGACGATGGCGACGGCCCTGCCGATGCCGATCTGCGGGGCGGCGATGCCCATGCCCTTGGCGAAGGGATGGACCTGGCTGATGCGGTCGATGGCGGCGAACAGGTCGTCGACGACGCGTTCGGCTTCCTCCCGTTCGGCGGGAAGGGTAAAGGGGCGGGCCGGGGTGGCGAGTATCCCGGCGCCGCTCTGGACGACCCCGAGGTCCCGCATCCGCTGGCTGGGCCGCTCCTGCGTCACGTGAACTCCCCTTGCTGACCTTGTTGTCCGGTGGCACGACCAAGTGGTGCGCGAAAGCGCCACTCCAGACGGTACCGAGCATGCAGGTCCGGTGTGGCGGTGATCCAGGTGAAGACCCGCAGACTGCCGTCGTCGCTGCGGACGGGCGGGGTCCGCAGGGGTGAGGCTTCGGCGGTCATGGAGGTTTCCGTGCCCCAGACGACGGGGTCGAGGGCGGCGGGGAAGGCGAGCTGTACCTCGAGCTGCCCGGTGGGCAGGCGGACGGCCCGCTGGAACCAGTTGCCCCATTTGTCGTCGCTGACGGTGTAGGCGTACTCGATCCACACGGATTCGCCCGGGTAGAGCGGGAAGCGGCCGTGTTCGTTGTCGAAGAGGAGCCAGACCTCTTTGAAGGCGTCACGGTCGTGTTTGGCCTGCCAGCGCATTGTTTCGCCGCGGCAGGTGGCTGTGAGGGTGAGTTCGTCCCAGGTCAGTGGGTGGGCCCTGTAGTGGGCGTTGGACTGCTCGGGATCGCCGGGGTAGCGGTCGACGGAGATCCGGATGAGGTAGCGGGTGACCGGTTCGGTGCCGGTGTTGCGCAGGAGACGGCGCATGGTCAGCCGGTAGGCGTGTCCGTCGTAGTCGAGCCGGGCGGCGTCGTGTTCGACGACGAGCGCGGAGCCGGCCGCGTACGGCTGCTCGACGCGGGGCTGTGGTGGCAGTGAGGGCTGCTGGGTGCCGTTCGCGTGGGCTCTGGCCCGCTCGTAGTCGCGCCAGCGGTTCCAGATCGCCTTCCCGGCGTTGAGGGTTTCGTCGGCCTTGCGGGAGAACTCCGCGGTGGGCTTGGTCCGTCCCGCCTCCATGTGGCTGAGGTAGGACGGGTCGAAGCCCATGGCCTTGGCGAGCGCGCGCTTGGACATGCCGCGTACTTCACGCCAGCGGGCGAGTTCCGCCGCGTAGTTCTCCACCGCGATCTCGACGCTGATGGGGTCCTGGTGAGCATCCATGAATGGCCCGCCCCCGGGGGTCCTGGTTGGTGAGCGTGAGTGAACCGTGAGTGATATGGGTTCACCATCCTGTCACGGCCGGTGCAGCCGGTTTCCTTCCCTTCACGAGCCCGGACCGATGTCCCGGGCCAGCCAGGGAAGCGGAGGCCGACCATGCGTGTGCTGTATCTGCTGAACATCTCCAACCCGGACCGGCTGTCGGCCGATTCGGGGTGGATCTTCATCAACGTGCTGGCTCCGGCACTCACCGACGCCGGGGCGGCGGTGACGGTGGCGGCTCCCGCCCCGGCGGGAGACGACCGGTGCGGCTTCATCCGAACGAGGGTGCCCGGCACGAAGTACCGGGCCCGGCTGTCCCCCGACATCGACGCGCTGGTGTCCATGGTCCAGGCCGAGCGGCCGGACGTGGTGGTGGCTAACCAGGTCGAAGAGGCCCCCGCCGTCCGTGCGGCCCTGCTGGAAGCCGGATCGTCCGCTCTGCTCGCCAGCTACTGCCACTACCTGCCGTTCTCGTTCACCGACGGGGGCCGGCTCCTGTCCGATCCTGCATTGGACGACGCCGGGCTCGGGCAGTCCGTCCTGCTCGGATTCATGGCGGGCCTCGCCGCCAGCGACCGGGTACTGGTCCACTCCTCGGTCGCCGCTTCCTGGGTGTCGGCCGCCGCTGCCCGGACGGGCATCGAGCTGGGCGGCCGGCTCCGCATCGTGCCCCCTCCCCGCGACGAACTCCTGGTCCACGACCCCGCCACCCCGTACGACACGGACAGGGGGGAGGCGATCGGTGTCTACAATCACCGCCTCTACGCCCACTACGGCACCAGCAAGTTCGTGGACCTCGCCCGCGAGCTGTCGGCTGCGGGGCGGGTACGGCTGCGGGTGATGGACCTGTTCGGCGACCGCAGTGCCGAGCGCCGGGGCCTGGACGACAGCCCCGAGCGGATGCGCGACGCACTCGCGGCCCTGCCGCACGTCCAGATCGTCTCCGACCGCGGCGACCGCGTCCGCTACAAGCGCATGCTGAGCGGGGCCCGGTTCGGCATCGCCCCCTTCCGGCCCGCCTGCCCGTGGTCGATGTCGGTGATCGACTGCCAGGCCATGGGACTGCCGGTGATCTCCCCGCGCATGGGCTGGTTCGCCGAACACATCGACCCCGAGCTGTGCTTCACCACCCCCGCAGAAGCCGTCGACCTGGCCGAACGCCTCGCCTCCGACGACGCCTTCCACCAGCTCCACGCCAAACGCGCTCACGCCTGCACCGCCGATCTCACCGCGGACCGGGTCGCCGCCCGCTACCTGGAGGCCCTGACGTGACCACCTTCGACGCCCTCCTGCTGTCCTACGACGAACCGATGGCCACCACGCTCCACTCCCGTCTCCAGCGCGTCCTGGGCGGCTCGGTGAAGCGCCTGCACGGGGTCCACGGAATGCGCCGGGCCTACCGGCTGTGCGCCGAGGTCGTCGACCGCGAACAGTTCTTCCTCGCCGACGGCGACTTCGCCATCGACACCGAGTTCCCGGCCGCCGCCATCGAACCCCTGGACGAGGGGGTGTCGATGCGGGTGTGGCGGGCGGTCAACCCGGTCACCGGCCTGTCCTACGGCTACGGCGGGCTCAAGCTGATCCGCCGCTCGGCCCTGAGGGAGATGGGCCAGGCCGTCGACGTGCTCGCCGCCCTGCCCGGCCGGATCGAGTTCGCCCCCGCCACCGCGGGCATCACCCGGTTCAACCAGAGCCCGTTCCACGCCTGGAAGGCGGGCTTCCGCGAGTGCGCGATGCTCACCCGCGGCAGCGAGTACGGGATGAGCGGCGACGACGCCCGCTCCCGGGTCGAGGCATGGACCCGCCCCGCCGGCGGAGAGTTCGCCGACTACGTCGCTGCCGGGGCCCGCGACGGCATCGGCTTCGCCCGCCAGGCCGCCCGCGATCCGGAGCGGTTCGAGCAGCTGAACGACCCCACCTGGCTGCGATCCCGGTTCACCGCCGCCCACGGCGACCAGGCGGCCTGCGGGTGAGCACGCCCCTGGTGCTGATCGAGCTCTACGCCGACCGCCTGGGAGGGCACCACCAGCGCACGCTGACCGCCCTCGCCCAGACCCGTCCCGGCACCCTGGTCATCACCCCCGGCGGTGCCCCCTGGGCCGTGAGGGACGCTCTGCGGGACGCCGATGCCCGCCTGGTCACCCAGGCAGCCGGGCGCCCCGCCCGCCTCATGACAGCGTCCTCCCGCGCTCTGGAGCGTGTTTCCCGGGCGGGGCAGCGGCTGCTGCGGCGGTGTCCCGCCCGGGTGCGGCGCTGGCCCCACCAGATCACGCTGGTCTCCCGTCTCCTCGCGGAGGCGGCGGCCCTGCGAACCGCCCGCCGCCTCGCCCCCGGGGCGACGGGCGTGGTGATCCTGTCGGCGAGCGAGGCTCTGCACGGGGCCGCCGCCGGCCTCGGCGGCCTCCCGCACCTGCGGTTCGTCCACGAACTGGTCACCCGCGAAGACGCCGGGGTGCGGCTGCTGGGCCTCCTCGGCCGTCCGTGGGAGGACCGGGTCATCGCGCTGTGCCCGACCCGCACGGTCCAAGAGCAGGTCAGCGGGGTGTTTCCCCGTCTGAGGGTGAAGGTGAGGGCCTTCGCGGTCGACGACGGCCTTCCGCTGACCCCGGCCGAGCTGAGCGGGGCGAGGACGGCGTTCTCGATCCCCGACCAGGACGCCGTCGTGTGCCTGGTGGGCGGCTGGTGGCCCTCCAAGGACATCACGGCCGTCGACGCCGCCCTCGCCCGGCTGACCGAACCGCTGCACCTCATCGTCGCCGGAAGCCCAACCGACCCGATGGTCCTGGCCCGCTGGCGGGACCTCCCGCTCGTCCACCTGCACACCGTGCCCGGCCCGGTCAGCGAGCCGGTATTGCGACTGGTCTACGCGGCCAGCGACGCCGCCCTGGTCGCCCGCCCGCCGGACACCGGCAAGGAGTCCGGCCTGGTCATGGACGCCGCCCGGCTGGGAGTCCCCCTGATCGTCTCTGACCACGACCCGGCCCTGACCGCCCGCCTCGCCCAAGAGCCCTGGGCCCGCGTCTTCACCGCCTCCCGGCCCGACCACCTCGCCGGCGCCCTCGACGCACTGGTCCGCCAGCCCCTCGCCCTGCCCGGACCCGATGCCCCCGCCGCGGTCGGCATGGCGACCGCCACCGGACAGGCCGCCTTCCTCATCCAGGCAGCCCGCGAACTCCAGGAGCCCCTCTCATGTCCCCCTCCCCCGCCCTGATCGCCGTCATCGGGCCCGTCGAGCCGGACCTGCTCACTTCGTGGATCGCCCACTACCGGCAGCTCGGCATCGAACGGTTCCAGCTCGGCTTCCACTTCCCCGACCATGTTCCCACCGCCCGCCGCCACGAACTCCAGGCCGCCGTCCGCGAAGCCGGTGTCATCCCCCAGGGCACCAGTCACGGACCCTGGCACGAACACACCAACACCCAGATCCGCGACACCCTGCGCCGACAGGCCGGCCCCGGCTGGCACCTGCTGGCCGACGCCGACGAGTTCCACCAGTACCCCGCCCCGCTCAGCGAGATCACCGCCCGCGCCGACCAGCGCGGCAACTCCGTCGTCGGCGGCCTTCTCCTCGACCGGGTCGCCGCCGACGGCCGCCTCATCGACTGGACCGCCACTGGCAGTCTCGACGTCGCCTACCCGCTCGGTGGTCACCTCTCCCACCGGCTCCTGCACGCCGACCCCCGCAAGATCGTCCTGGCCCGCCACGACGTCCGCGTCGCCTCCGGCAACCACCGGGCCCCCGGACACCGGCCCGACTCCGGCCACCTGGCCGCCGTCCACCACTTCAAGTGGCGGACCGGTGTGGTGGAAGACCTCCGCAGGAGGGTGCACCACTTCCGCAGCGGGCTGTGGCAGGAACAGAGCACCGCGGTCCGCGAGGAGGCCGACCGCTTCCTCACCCACCTCACCCGCTACCACGGGGTGATCAACGTCGCCGACCCGCACCTGACCTTCCGACGGGTGACCCTGGAGCACCTGCCCGTGCACTGGCTGACCGAGGCCCACGCCATCCACGCCGCCTGGAAGCCGCCCACCCCGGCGGCCAGGGGCTGACACACTGAAGAGAGACCCTGCGGACCTGGAAGGACCTCTCATCGTGGCACCCCTCGCCGTCCTGTTCATCGGCATCACCGGCTCAGGGAAGACCACCCTCGCCCAGGCCCTGACCGCCCACGGCTACACCCGGCTGTCCGTCGACGAGGAAGTCCACCGCCTCCACGGCCGCTACGGCATCGACTACCCCGAGCACACCTACTTCGAGCGCGAGCGCCCCGCCCTCGCCGCCGTCCTCGAACGCTTCACCAAAGAACTCGAAGCCGGCCACGACATCGTCCTCGACCACGGCCTGTGGCGCCGGGCCGACCGAGACACCTGGACCCGGGCCGCCCGCGCCGCCGGCGCCCATCCCGTCCTCGTCTACCTCCCTACCAGCCGCACCGAACTCCTGGAGCGGCTGGAGGCGCGCAACCGGCGGGACGACGCCAACGCCCTGACCGTCACCCCCGAAGCCCTCGACGACTTCTTCGCCCGCTTCGATCCCCCGGCCGACGACGAAGACGCCATCGTATGGACGGGACAACCAGACGCCCTAGCCACCGCACTCCGCGGCATCCGCCGGGGAGAGAGCCCGCGTCAGCCGCCGTCGTGACCATCCGTCTGGGCCCCGTGAAGCTTGACCAGCGCGTCGGAGGCAACCGCCTGGTTGATGATCTCGTGCAGCTCAGGACTGGCCTCGCCCAGGTACGACGGCACACGCCCGCCGAAGTCCCGAAGGCGTGCCTGGCTGACCACGGAGAAGCCCTCTTGCACGGCAGCGGTCACATCCTGGCTCTCCAAGACCGTTCCGATCACATGGAGCTTGGCCGCCTGGGTCACCGGATCACGCTGCCCCTCCCACACGAATCCGATCCTTGGATCGGATGTCGTGCGCCGCATCGGTGAGAGGAATCCTGACCCGGACGGCCGCCAGGTGACAACGGGGCCGTTCTCCCCCCATTCCCGGGGCGGAATGTCCTTCTCGGCGGTGGGGAAGCGCTCCTGAAGGGCCGGGTCCGGGCTGGTGAAGGCCCGGACCCGCAGAGCGTTCGGGTCTTCGAGGAGCGTCTGCAGGGCCCGCAGGTCGGTGTACCACTGCTCGTCCTCGTCCGTGGGAGAGCCGGGAACGATGAGCCGGGTTAGCCGGTGATGCGTGCGCTGCACCACGGGGTCGGCGACCGGCGGCGTATCCATCTCCCACAGGGGCCGGCCGCAGCGCGTGCGCTTGGAACGGCGCTTGGCGTTTGACGGGAGCCTAGACGGTTCGTCGTCGCGGTCGAGGAACCCCGGGCACCGTCCCGGCGCGTCCGAGCGCAGGATCGACGGGGAGAACGGAGAGCCGCAGCCGGGGCAGTGGGACGCCATGTAGCGACCGTGGTCGGGACACATCACCGCCCACGACTGGTACCACCGCAACGGCCATCGGGCGGGAGGTTCGAGGCAGGGCGGGCAGAAGGACCAGGTCTCTTCCGGAGCCCAGTCGTATTCGGGGTGACGTCTGAGCCGGCCTTCGCTCTTCTTGACGAAGCCGAACAGCGTCATGTCGCGCAGGGCCTCCGGGCTCAGCCCCGTCACGGCGTGCAGCGACATGGCGGCGGGAACCGTCAGTTCAGCGGTGTGGCGTGCGAGACGGAACGCGTGGGCGGTCTTCGGTTCCAGACCGAGCCGGTTCATGATCTGTGTGCGGTCTACCTCGTAGGAGGAAGCGAGGTGATCGACCCAGCTGAACAGAGACTCGCCGGGCAACGGCACCGGCACGGCGGGCAGACGCCGCCGCGGTGGCCCGGCTGGAGTGGGCTGGGCATCGTCGTGTTGCCTGCTCCGGGGAAGAGCCGCTGTGGTTCCGGGAACTGGGGGAGGCGTCGGCGTATCGTCGTTGTCGTGTTGCGCGTTCACTCGGACCTCTGGGGATAGGGCAGCAGCTTGGATCCGGCCGCGGGGTGCACACGGTAGGGCGAGTGGGTGTTGATGTAGGCGGGACCCTGATAGGGAAGCGCCACAAGGCCTGTCCGCAGGGCCTCGCGCATGTGCTCGGTGTCGTGATGGAACGGGCCGAACACCAAGGCGGTCCCGTGCAGGGTGGGATTGCGCCAATGAAGGCGGTTCCACGGGTGCTCGGGGCCCGGCTGGTGGAGGTTCAGCCAGAGCACCGACCGCTCCGGACGGTAGCGCGTCGCCGAGAGCCGCTGGGCCACATGGGCGGCAGCTGCCATCCACAGCGGGTCGGTCCACAGCGGGGACAGCTCGGGCTGGGTCCGAGGCCAGGGACCGCCGTCCAGGGAGAGCGCGGGCCGGAGTTCCGGCTGAGCCCTTCGCAGCATCTCGGGGGTCAGGCGCTGGGCGGCGAGGGCAGTCAGCGATGCGAACTCCTCCTCCCGCGCGGATTCGTCCGCCGCTCCGTACAGCCAGCGCATCAGCCGTTCCTGCCCCTCGATGGCGCGGGTATCAGTGACCGGGAGCGCGGCGGCCTCGTCCAGTCGCCCGCGGCACACGGCGTTCGGCCCGTTCCGCAGCGGGAGGCCGGCCCGGAGCGAGGCGGCGGCATCGGTCGCGGGCTGCATCAGGCGGCACTCACGGCTGTCCCGCCCCCAGCACAAGCCGCTCTGCACTCTCCCGCACCTAGGGCAGCGGTTGCACAGGTAGATCACATGGTCCAGGCAGGCGAAGCTCCAGGGCAGCCTCCACTCCAGTCGCCAGCGGCCGTTCCGGGCCAGACACCGGGGGCAGAAGTTCGAATGGCGGCGCAGAGCCCACGCCCCGGCGGACCAGGTCATCAGCGCTCCCGGATGCCCGTACGGCGGGCGGGGGAGGTTGGGCAGTGCGGTGGCGGTGAACCGCGACAGCAGCATCTTGCCGATGGCCTGTTCGGAGAAGCCGGTCGCCGCACCGAGTGCCTCGATAGAGGGCGTGGACAGGGCCAGCCCCGCCGTGGTCGGGCGCATCTACCCCCGGGTGCTGAGTCCGAGGGCGGTGATGATGTCCGGGCCACGTACCTCGTAGGCGAGACAGAGCCGGTTCATCCAGCTCGGCAGTGACTCCCGCCTGCCCGGAACGGGAACCGCAGGAAGCCGTCGGGGAGCCCCGGGCTGCGGCCGGGGCGAGTCAGGAACCTGGGCTGGCACGCCGAGTGCGCCTAGAGCATTTCGTTGGGGTCACCGTCTGACCATAAGGAAGATGTCGATGATGTGGAGTCCGGCGAGGTAGCGCGTTGCGGTCTGTCGTATCGAGCGGCCAGGCACCTATGGAAGGTCAAGGGTTTACCTGTCGCCCGCCGGTACGGCAAGTCGTCCTGGCAACAGACCTACTCGCCGAGGCAGCTGTACCCGACTGGTCCTCTCATCTGGGCCCCTGAGAGTAATGCGCCCGCAGGCGGCTGGATTCTGAGGCTATGAAAGCTCGCGAAACATGCCGTCGATCGTAACGCGTTCGGAAGCCGATGTGGAGGATCCGGAGAATCCGTAGCCCCCCTCAGAATCATACTGACGGTAGGAGAATCCGCGTTCTGCGTAATACTCTTCGATCGAGTCTCGGGCAGACTCGATTTCCGATCTCATGTCGTCGATTACACCGACCCTGGTCGCCACATCTTCAACTTCACTGACCCATTGGTGATCGGAATCGCGACCCTGTTCATTGCCGGACAGGTTCTCTAGATCCTGTCGCAGCCCGGAGCAGGCGCTCTCGTGAAATTTTTCCGAAGGGTCGAAGTGCCGCATTAGGGCTGGAGCGTATAGTTCATAGAACTCTTCGAATGCGATCACGTCATCTTTGGTGTACATCGATTCGCCCCAGCTCTCAAATGCCCATTTCAACTCTCCTTGGACATGATCTGGATCCTCTGCGTAACGCATCATCAGTACTGTGTTGAAGATTCCCCAATCGTCAGGCTCCATGTACCGGGAAGACGTGCTCTTAATTAGCTCGATCGCCACTGCGAGGAGCTCGTCGAATGATTTACCCATCAGCTGGCGTGTCGGCTCTAGCGACTTGAGGAGAGGTCTGATTGTTCGCGCGTGCGCCCCAAAAGGTTCGCGTGGATCGGATCTGTCGGATTCTCTCTCTCCGGCAATCAACTCCATCATTTTCCTGACAATGGAGGTCGAGTGAAGGGTCACGGTATTGGCGAAGTTCTGGAATCGAAGCTTTCCGCCAAGCTCGGATACTGCATACTCCAGAAGGGTGCTCACCTGGGCCAGGTGTATCGCGTCCTCGATGATGGTCACCAGGTAGTCCGGTTCTTCGTCAAGGAAGGCGAGAGTGAAGTCGCGTACGCTCGGGTTTGCGTAGGCGATCGTCGTGACCTCGTTATTTGTCTCTACGCGGACGAAGGTGCCTTCCAGTACTCGAAGTGCGCCGGTGTATTCCGTCGGCTTCGCCCCTTTTTGAACCAAAGTCTTGAGGTTGCTGGAACTGACGCCATGGACGGGGAATGAGGCAAGTGTAAGCGTTATCCATTGGCCAAGGTCAGAAAGTCCATTGTTGAAGACAATCCTCCAGAGATCCAACGGGTGGTCAAGTGTGTGGTTAAGGGTGCGCGCGAATTCATCCGCCGAAGAGTGAGGCCGCTTGATGACTAGCTCAAGGATCCGCGGAGAGAAGTTCTTGTGGTTTACGACTGCCCAGTAGGATGAATTTTCTGCGTACTCTCTGACAACTTCTCGCGAGAGAGTGGAGAAGTAGATATGGTTGTACAGCATGCGCGCCCGCTGGACCGGGCCGTAGTCGGCGATGTTTATTACGCACTCGACGACTCGAAAGTCGGCTTGAGCGATGGGCTCGCTGATGAGTCGAGTTTGTTGAAGGATCTGCGATCTCGTTGTCATGATGAGCCGCTTGTCTGGGCTCCGTGCAACACGGTCCATCAGGCGAATTATCCAACTGTCCTTCGCGCGTCTTTCGCTGATGTCCGTCTGTCCGAGGAAATCGTCATACAGGAAAACCTGTTTGCGGCCGGACTTGTATGCACTCCATGCGTCGTCAACGTCGGTTGCCACTGAAACGATTTGCCATTCCTCGTGCCAGTGCCTCAGGGCGAGCATTTCGGCAAGCATGCTCTTGCCGACTCCGGGTGAACCCGTCAGGACGACGACGTGCTTCTCGTCGAGCAGTTTGTGCGCTGCGTTGAAGTTGTCGGTATGGACATACAGCTTGACTCGGTCTCTGATGTCCTCAAGCAGTGCCTCGCTTCGCTCCCAGATGCCGCTTTGAACAATGCGTTCCAGGATTGTTGTCGAGGCGAGCCAGAGCTTGAAATGTTGCTGCTCCACCCTCGGGTGTCGCGTGATCAGGTCATTGATGTCGGTTTGGGACAGTAGGTCAGCGGTGTCGGAGAGCCATGGACCGAGATCCTCTGCAAGGGTGTCCTTCTGAGTCCTGCTCAGGTTTTGGGATGTGACGAAGAGATAGCGGTCGGGTTTCTCTTTGTTCATCTTTGGGACTTCGCGGCGTGCCGATGCGCGGAGATCTTTGAACGACGAGCCGAGGTAGTGCTTGCACTGGACGACGACCTTCCCCTCTGGTGCTTTCGCCCGTAGGTCGATGCCTCCGTCGCGGCCACGGCCGAATGCCTCCAAGCGCCAGTGGTACTCGGCTGCGAGGAGGTCACGAATCAGTATCTCGAAGTCGCTGGGCGAGAGGGTGCGGAAGTCGTAGTCGGCCAAACCGTGTGCTCCAGCAGGGTGATTGGGCCATCAGCTCGCACGCTGAGACGGGGCCTCGACTTTACCGGCTAGAGGTCGCCCGGCTCGGTGTCCTGGAAGAGGTCGGCCGGCTTGACCCCCAGGGCTTGGGCGAGTGCGGGGATGCGGTCGACGGAAACGCTGTGAACAGCCGCTTCGACCTCGGCGTAGAAGGACCGGTCCATCCCGGCCGCCGCAGCCACGGCGGTCTGGGTCAGCCCCGCCCGCGTACGCAGAGCACGCAGCCGTCGGCCGAAGGCCAGCCGCTGGGCCGGGACCTCGGCATTGGAATCACTGTTCGCCACAGCCGGTAACCGTAGTACAGCCCCACCTTTGTAGGAGACTTCCTACAAGATCGTTTCGGGGGTGTGGCGATGGGGGAGAGCTCTGTCCCGCGACGGCTTCCGGCGGTGCTGGTCCCCGTGGAGGGGGAGTCGTTCGCCTCGTGGCTCAGCCGGGCGGCGGCCGACTGGCAGCTGGCTCCGGGGGAGGCCGCGCTGGCTCTGGGGCTGGAATGCCGCCCGGGGGTCGTGGTGCGTCCGCTGCTGTTCGGCGTCACGCTCTCCAGACGGAGCCTTCGGCGGGCCGGGGCCGCCACCGGGCTCGGAGCACGGGACCTGCATGCGATGCAGCTGGCCCGGTACGCGGGGACGGCTCTGGAACTCGCCGGACTGGACCGCCCGGCCTCGGAACCGTCGCTCGCCGTGCTCGGCCACCAGGAGTGGGCCCTGTTCACCGCCAGCCGGGCATGTCCGAAATGCCTGGCGGAGCGTCCGGTGTGGCCGCTCTGGTGGCGCCTGGGGATCGCGGCAGTGTGCCCGGTGCACCACGTCCTGCTGGTGGATGTCTGCCGCCGCTGCCGGACGAGACTGGGCCAGGGCTACAACGGTCATCCCCGGGGGCTCCCCTCCCGCCGCCCGGAGATGGACCTGAGCCGTTGCAACAACCGCCGTCCGGCGGGCAGGCAGCGCAAGGCCGGGCTGTGCGACCAGAAGCTGGCCGCTCTGCCCGCCACACCGGTGCCGGCCGCGCTCGCCGCCTTACAGCAGCGGGTCCTGGACATCGCGGACGGCCAGACCGAGCCGCGTGTCGCCGGACGTACGGTGCCCGCCGCGGAGTTCTTCGCCGCGCTGCGGTTCACCACCGCAGTGGCCCGGCTGGTGGCCACCGACGACGACCTCGCCGCGTGCTCCTTCCTGCCCGATGAGGCGGCCGAGGCGTTCACCGCCGAACAGCACGCGCGGCAGCGGGCTACCCGAGGCGGCGTGGGCACCCAGATGGGGGCCGTCCCGCCCGCCGCAGCCAACGCCGCGGCTGCCCTCGCCCTGACCGAGCCCGTGCTCCTCGGCCCCGGCCGACGGTCAGGCTCGGACCTGCTCAGCGAGTGGATCGGCCGGGCCGTCGCCCGGCGCCGCACCCCGGGCAAGGGCGATCCGCTGCGGGCCGTGCCCCGCCCAGCCTGCCTGGAACCACTGGTGCGGGCCGCCGCCCCGCCGGCCACCCGCGTCGCCGGAGCCTCGCCGCCCGCCCCGCTCCCGTGGTCGCCTTCACCGCAGACCATCTGCCCCACCTCGTGGACGCCGACGACTACACCGACCTGCTGGCACCCCACCTGCCGGGTACGGCCCCGGCCAGCGGGCGCCGTCTCGCCGCCCTGTGCCTGGCCCGCCTCGTGGGCGCCCCGAGCTGGCAGCAGGCCGCCGGCGACCTGGCCATGGACCCGCTCAAGGCCGCCCGAGCGGCCAACACCCTGGTCCAGCGGATCACCGACCCCGACGCGTTCTGGGACAGCGCCGAACGGCTCGCCCGGCGGCACCACCGCCGCGGCCTCGTCGACTACGGTGCCCGCCGCCGGGCCCTGGCCACGCTGACCGCCGTCCCCCACGCGGTGCTTTATCCGGTGTGCCGCCCCCTGGACCACGACGTCACCCTCCAGCGGCGCCGACACGCCGCGGCCTGGGTCTGGCAGCACTTCACCGGCGGTGACGTCCGCGAAGCACCCGCCTACGACCCCCGGCTGTGGCCATCGGCCAGCACGGAGTCCGTCCGGGAAGGGCGGCGCCGCTTCGCCGCCTGGGTCCCCGACACGGTCGCCGCCCATCTGACCGCTTACGGACACGGCCTCCTTCACCCCGACACACCAGGAGGGACATGAGCCCGAAGAGAACCCGCACCCTGACCCCGATCCGGCACGCGGACCACCAGCTGTTCATCCGCTTCTACGACGCGGGCGGCATCGAGCGGCTCATGCCCGCCAATCAGGCCGCCGAGGTGCCCTTCGAAACGTGCATGCCCGCCCGGGACATCCCCTCCTACGCCGGACAGAAGCACACCCCCGGCTTCTACTGGGCGGCCAGCAGCGACACCGTCGTGGAGTACGAGAGCTTCCTGGAAGCCCGCTGGATGAAACTCCTCGACTTCGACTCCAAGGTCGCCTGCTTCACCGCCCAGCCGTTCATCTTCGAGGGCGTCGACGCCGACGGCACCTGGACCCACTACCCCGACCTCTTCATCCGCCGCACCGACGGCACCGTGCTGCTGCTGGACGTGAAGAACCCCGAACAGATCGACAAGCCCAAGGTCCAGCACCAGGCCCGCCGCACCGCCGCAGCCTGCCAGACACTCGGCTGGGACTACCAGATGGTCGGCGAACCGGACCCCCAGCTGTGGGCCACCGTCGAATGGCTCGCCGGCTACCGCCGACCCCTGAACGCCGCGGCCCCCGTCGTCCACGTTCTCCTCTTCCGGGCCCAGAACCCCGTCAGCATCGCCGAACTGCTGTCCCTGTGGCCCGACCCCCAGGTCGAACGCGCCGTCACCTACCACCTCATGTGGCGTCAACACCTGCTGTTCGACCTCACCCAGCCCCTGCGCGACCACACCCCGGTATGGGCCGCGCCTGCCCTGGAGCACACCTGATGGACCAGCGCCACCGCATCGCCGCCACCGACTGGATCGAGTTCGAGGAGGAACAGCACCAAGTCACCGGCATCACCGGCGCCCTGATCCGGCTCCGCTCGGCCTCCGGACACCACCAGACCATCATGCTCAGCGTCCTGCTGACCGACCCCTCCTTCCGGGCCCGGACCGTACCACCGCCCGAAGCCGCCGACACCGCCGCAGGCCTCGACCCCGGCGGGGTCCTGGCTCTGCTGCCCAAGGAAGTCCGCGACAACGCCCTCAAACTGGAAGAACACCTCAAAGAAGCGACCACCGGCTACCTCTCGGGAGACTCCCTCGCCGCCCAGCCCGGCGAACCCCGCCCCGAGTACCACCCCGACCTCCCGCTCAGCACCCGCGTCGAATCGAAGGCGGCCGAACTCGGCCTCACCCCACGCCGGATCTGGCAACTCCTCGACGAATGGGAGGAGAACGGACTGTGGGCCCTGGTCGACCGGCGCAAGGCCCGCCTCAAGAACCCGCTGCGCAACATCGACGACCGCGTGATCTCCGCGATCCGGGAACAGGCCGCCGCCGAACGCTTCGACAGCTCCTCCAGCGTCTCCACCCGCTTCCGCCGCCGCACCCAGAACCGGCTGGACGCCGACTACGGACCCGGCACGGTCCCCCTGCCCAAGGAAGACACCTTCCGGCGCGTCGTCAAGATCCTGCTCCACCGAAGCCCCTCCGACCCCGCCTACCAGCGGATCTCGGACGCCAACCAGCCCGACCGCACCTTCGGCAACGTCATCGCCCACCGGCCCGGCCAGGTCGTCATGCTCGACACCACCCCGCTGGACGTCTTCGCCTACGACCCCGTGATGAACGACACCTACAACGTCGAACTCACCATCGCCCTCGACATCGCCACCCGCTCCATCCTCGCCTGGCGCCTGACCCCGCTCGGCACCAAAGCCATCGACATCGGCCTGCTCCTCGCCGACGTCATGACCCCCGAACCCATGCGCCCAGCCTGGGCCGCCGCCCTGCGCTACCAGATGCTCCGCGTCCCCTACCAGCGCCACCTCAGCCTGGACGAACGCCTCGCCGAAGCCGCAGCTCGCCCCGTCATCTACCCCGAGACCCTCCTCTACGACCACGGCAAACCCTACAAATCGGATGTCGTCCGACGCGCCTGCCGCAAATGGAAGATCGACATGCAGGACGCCCGGAAACTCCAGCCCACCGACAAGCCCCACGTCGAACGCCTCTTCGGCACCATCCGCGAACAGTTCTCCATGCACGTCGCCGGATACAAAGGCTTCAACGTCGCCCACCGCGGCAAGAACCCCGAACAACAGGCCCGCTGGACACTGGACGAGATCGCCGAGTTCTTCGCCGAATACGTCGTCGCGGTCTACCAGAACAAGCACCACGCCGGGCTGCACCTGCACGGCTTCCCCGACCTGAACGTCTCGCCCAACGAGGCGTACGCCATGGCACTCGGCGCCGCCGGCTTCGTCGACTGCCCACGCGACCCCGCCATGTACTACGAACTGCTGCCCATCGCCGACGCCGGACGCACCATCAACACCTACGGGGTCGAACTCAACTACCTCGTCTACAACGCGCCGGTGCTCTACGGGTTCCGGCGGGCCAAATCCCCGTACAACGGCGAGCGCTGGCCCATCCGGTACGACCCCCGGAACCTCCTGCACGCCTACTTCCACAACCCCAGCGACAACGAGTGGTACGTCCTCGACTGGACCAAGGCGCTCAGCGATCTCCAGCCCTTCACCGACATCACCCTGCGAGAGGCCAAGCGCCTGGTCGAACTCCGCGGCGGAGACCCGAAGGACAACGACTACCAGGAGAAGATCGCGCAGGCCCTGTGGGACCTGCAAAACCGCACCGACGCCCCCGAGACCTGGACCAAGGCCGACCGCAAACGGCACACCCGAGACCGCCACCGCGCCCAGGCACAGGCCCAGGACGAAGCGCGCTCCACCCCCGCCATCACCGCCCCGTCGCTCGTACCCCCCGGCAGCGTGAAACCGGCCATCGCGTCCCTCCACGCCGTCCCCGACCCGGCCGACGACGACTTCGACCCCTTCACCGTCCAGCCCGCCGAGGTCTGGAACTCCCCCACCAGCCAGGAGGGCTGACCACCATGCCGACCACACCCCCCTCCGACGGCGAAAGCAGCAGCCCCTCCTACGGCCCCGGCGACTTCAGACACCCGGGCCTCTCCGAGCCGCGCACCAAAGAGGAATGGCGCGAGTACCTCGACTACCGCCTCCCTCCCCGGCCGCTGCTGCTGGACAGCGAGACCTACGAGAAGCTCAGCCCCGAAGAACGCCGCCGGCACAACCAGGCCCGCGCCGCCCATCACAGCGCCCTCGTCATCGTCCGCACCAGCCAGATGCACACGATCCACCACCAGATCCGCCGGCGGATGATGACCAACGCGCACCAGCCCGCCGGAGCCCGCCGCGGCATCGTCCTCGACGGCCCCGCCACCCTCGGCAAATCCACCCTGGTCAAGACCTTCGCCTACGACTTCGAGCACACGCTGCGGCGCGACCACCCAGAGCGCTTCACCTTGCAGTACATGGTCGACGACCACCTGATCGACTACACACCCGTCGTCTACGTCAACATCCCCTCCCAGGCCACACCCAAGGACCTGTCCATCGCCCTCGCCGAGTACCTCGGCCAGAGTTACCGATCGGGCGCGACCAAGACCGACATCACCCGGCTCGTCCTGGAGAAGATGCGCCTCGTCGGCGTCGAACTCGTGATCATCGACGACGCCCACTTCATGGACCTCTCCCTCAAGGAGGGCAAGGTCGTCAACGACCACCTGAAGTACATCGCCAACCACACCGCAGCCACCTTCATCTACACCGGCGTCGACCTCAAGCACTCCGGCCTCTTCCTCGAAGGCACCGGCGCCGCCCGCGTCACCCAGACCGCAGGCCGCAACACCCTCCTCCACATGACCCCGTACGCCATCAAGACCAAGGAAGAGAAATCCGACTGGGTCTCCGTCATCAGCGCCATGGAGGACGCCCTCGTCCTCTACAAGCACCAGCCCGGGACCCTCGCCGGACTGTGGAAATACCTGCACCGCCGCACCGGAGGGAACATCAGCTCCCTCGCGGAACTCATCCGCGAAGCCGCAGCCGACGCGATGCTCACCGGTACAGAACGGATAGACCGGAAACTCCTCGACAGCATCGTGATCAACGAACACGCACAGAGCACCTACGAGACGTTCTGGCGGGATGAGCCTCAGCCGCCCGCGCCTGAGCCTGAGCAGAAGGACAAGCCCGAGGAGGACGACGGTGAGGCCGCAGCCGGATAGAGAATCACCGGAAAGCGTGATCCCAGGCGAGACCTGCCAGGGGTGAACCGGGCCTTCCCGGGAGCCAGTCCAGACCGATGGCTGGTTCCCGGACCCCGGCGGCGGGCGTCGTATCGTGACGTGTGATCGATCCCGCCGTCGGCCGCGTCCGGCGCCTCCCCGTCGTACCAGTACCACTTCCGCGTGAATCGCTGCTCAGCTGGCTGACACACCTGGCCGCCGAGTACGACGTCCCCCGCAACCAGATAGCCGAAGCATGCGGAATCGTACGCACCAGCAAAACCCTGCAAATCACCGACTCGGGGCCGGAATCCGTCATGCACGGCCTCGGCGACACCGACCTGATCCGGATGGAACAAACCACTGGACTCTCCCCGGACAAGACACAGGCCATGACCTGGCAGCGCTTCACCGGAACCGTCATCAACCCCCAACTCGGCAAGGACGCCCGCGGAAACCGATTCCGGGTGATGAAGGCAAACTGGATCGACCCCCGCGAACTGAAATTCTGCCCCACCTGCATCGAAGAGACCGGCGGACGCTGGCCCCTGGAGTGGTGCACGCCATGGACATTCGCCTGCCAGCGCCACAACTGCTATCTGCTAGCGGAGTGCCCTTTATGCCGGACACCACTACGCGCCGGCACCGTGAACTTCAGGCAGGGCAACTGCCAGGGAAAACAACGGCACCGACTCACCGACGCCGTCCAGCGGTGCGGAACGGAGTACCAGAACTGGCAGGCCCCCACGCTCCACGACGAGGCGCTTGTCGAACTGCAACACCTGCTCGAAAAGCACCTCGCATCGGCGCAACCGGACGCCCGTCACGCCCAAGGGGACTTCGCCGATCTGATAGCCATGGCGAATTTCGCGCTCTGGGTGGCAGATCCGGAACACCTGGACGGCGCCGACTTCGCTATTACTGAAGCCTTCGCCGAGTTCTGCGCCGCAGCCATGACTGGAACTGGCCGATCCTCGCACCCAGAACCCAAGCCCATGGCGCGCACGGCAGCTTTGCGGATCGCCTCAGAGATTGTTTTAAGCAGCAACCCATGGTCCACCGCCCGCGAGATCATCGACTTCGCCTCCCGGCCGCTACCCGTCCAAGTGCTACCGCTGCACCAAGCGTGGCGCAAGCGCCCACCCCAGGGCACCACGGGCCGTCTGGAGCGAATCGTGCGGTCGATGAGGATCGCGGTCCCTGCGGTGCGCACCCGCGACGGCCGGATCATCACTTGACCAATGAATTCCCGCCGCAGTGATTCCCGGCGGGTTCGGATCCGGGCGATGATCCGCTTTCCCGGCGTACCCCTCACTTGCCGTCCTCGATCACGCTGGGTGAACAGCAACCAGAGCCCTCGGCGGGTCTGCGCGGACAGTGAAATCTTTTGTGCGGCGAGTGTGATGTAGGTCACCGCACAAAAGATTTCACTGTCCAGGTCAGAGCCTCGGGCACTGAAATCTTCGGTGCGGTTCGACACTGGCACACGACGGACGAGCTGCTCAGCGCGGGCGTGACGGTGCGGATCGTGGCGGACCAAGAAGGCGTACGGCCGCCGTGGCGCGGGCTGGCCCGCTACGAACCCGGTGACCGCGGCCTCTTCTTCGGCCGGGAGCACATCATCACGGAACTGGCCGGGCTGGTCGCCGCCCACCGGGTGGTCGTGGTCACCGGGTCCTCCGGCAGCGGGAAGTCCTCCCTGCTGCGGGCGGGCCTGGTGCCCCGGCTGCGCCGGCCTCCTGAGGAGGAGGACGGGGGGCTGGTGTGCGCGGGGATACGGATCCTGACCCCGGGGGCGTGTCCGGCGACGACCCATGGGAGGGCGCTGGAGGGCGCGCCCGCCCCCGGCGAGGACCACGCCCCCGGCGCCCCCGGCGAGAGCCATGCCCCCGGCGACCCGGGCGACACGATCGTCCTCGTCGACCAGTTCGAGGAGGTCTTCACCCTCTGCCAGGACGGCGCCGAGCGGGCCCGGTTCCTCGATCTGCTGCTGGCCGCGCGCGACCCGGCCCGGCGGCTGAGGATCGTCATCGCCGTGCGGGCCGACTTCTACGGCCACTGCGCCGAACACCCCGGACTCGTCGCCGCGCTGCGCGCCGCCCATCTGCTGGTCGGCCCGATGAGCGCCGCCGAGCTGCGCCAGGCCGTCACCGGCCCGGCCCGTGCCTCCGGGCTGCTGGTGGAGCGGGAGCTGACCGCGCGGATCGTCCGGGAGACCACCGGCCAGCCCGGCGCGCTGCCCCTGTTGTCCCATGCGTTACTGGAGACCTGGCGCCGCCGTAACGGACGGACCCTCACCCTCGCCGCGTACCACGCCATCGGCGGCCTCAACGGCGCCATCGCGGACACCGCCGAGCATACGTACTCCCAGCTCAGCGAGGCACAGGCGGCCCATGCCCGACGGATGCTGCTCCGGCTGATCACCCCGGGGCAGGGTGCCCAGGACACCCGCCGCCCCGCCGCCAGAGGAGAACTGGAGGCAGCGGATCCGGGCGAGACCGGCCAGGTGCTCGAACGCCTGGTCCGGGCCCGGCTGATCACCCTGGACGGCGACACCGCCGATGTCGCCCATGAGGCCCTGATCACCGCGTGGCCCCGGCTGCGCGGCTGGATCGACGAGGAGCGCGGCCGGCTGATCACCCACCGCCAGCTCACGGCCGCCGCCTCCGCCTGGGACGAGCTGGACCGCGACCCGGGCGCCCTCTACCGGGGCACCCGGCTCACCGTCGCCCAGGAGGCGTTCGCCGGTTCCGGGGACCGTGACGCCCTCACCCCCCTGGAAGACGTGTATCTGGCGGCCAGCACCGCCGCCCAGGAGGCGGAGCACCGGACCAGGACCCGGACCGCGCGCCGGCTGCGCCATCTCGCCCTCGCCCTCGCCCTGCTGCTGGTCATCGCCCTGACGGCGGGGTTCGCGGCCTGGCAGCAGAGCCAGTCCAGCGGTGAGGAGCGCGACAACGCCCTGGTCGCCCAGCGCACCTCCCTCTCCCGCCAGCTGGCGGCCCAGTCCACCGCCCTGCTCGGTACGGATCCGGATCTGGCGTCGCTGCTGGCCGTGCACGCGTTCCGGACGAGTCCGACGGCGGAGGCGGTCAGCAGCCTGTACGGGGCGGCGGAGCTGCCCCTGCGGCTGAACCGGCACCTCGACGGCGCGCACGGGGCGGCGGCGTTCAGCCCGGACCTGCGGACGGTGGCGTTCGCCGCCGACGACATCCGGCTGTACGACATGGCGGACGGAAAGCTCCGTTCCGTCATTGAGCGCCGGTCCGAGTCGACCCTCGCCACCGCGGTGTTCAGCCCCAGCGGTGGACTGCTGGCCGTAGCGGGGGACGAAACCGCCCAGCTCATCGACGTGGCGGCCGGGCGAGCCATCCGGACCCTCTATCTCCACGACGCCACCGACGACGCCGCCGACACCGCCAACGACGCCGACGACCTCACCGCGCTCGCCTTCAGCCCCGACGGCACCCTCCTCGCCAGCGGGAGCCGGGACATGACCGTCCGGCTCTGGGACGTCGGCAGCCATGTCGCCCGCACCACGCTGACGGGCCATACGGGCACCGTCTCCGAGGTCGCCTTCAGTCCCGGTGGAGAAACCCTGGTCAGCATGGGCGATACGACCACCCGCAGCTGGAACGTCGACCTCCCGAGCCCCTGGGAGTCCATCCGGCGGATATGCGGGGTGATCGCCGGGGTGAGCAGGTCGGTGTACGAGGGCCAGTGCGTCTGGGGCCTGGCGCGGGTGAGCCGGAGCCGCTCCCGGAGACCGGCATCCGGGCGCCGGCTGAGCTCGGGCGGGG
>NZ_JBHVHF010000028.1:0-42956 GCF_042800315.1 Streptomyces sp. NPDC057638 | reverse complement strand
CGCCGGGGTCGTACCCCCGACGGCCACCCGTCATCACCCGATCACCGAAGTCGCGGCGGTCGCCGCGCCGTCAGCGGCTGGCGGTCTCCCAGACCGGAAGCCAGACGTCGTTGTCGGCGCCCGAGGCGGAACAGGTGTACTGGATGAGCTGGCGCCCCTGGCCCACCCCGCCCTCGACGTTCACGCACTTGCCGCTGGAACGGGCCACGAGCTGGTAGCCATGGGCCTTGCGGGAGAAGCGGAACTGCTCATTGGTGCCGCTGCCACAGGGCCACTGGATGATCTCGGCGCCGTTCTCGTCGCCCCCGCCCTTGACGTTGAGGCACTTACCGCTGTTGACGGACTCGAAGCGGAAGTAGCCGCCACTGGTCGCGGTCGGTTCCCAGCGCTGGTTGGCGGCGTTGGTGTAGCGCCACTGGATCACCTGGGCGCCGTTCTGGTCGGAGGCGCCCCGTACGTCGGCGACCTGACCCGGGTCGCCGGCCAGGCGCAGGGTGACCTGGGTGACGGTGACGGACCGCTGGGCGGCGGCCTCCCCGCCACTGGCCGAGGCCGGGGCCAGGGCCCCGAGGGTGAGCGCGGCACCCGCCGCGACCGTCGCTCCCGCACCGAGGATCCTTCGTGTACGCGTGGTCATGACTTCTCTCCTTAGCGTCACTCGCCGCCCCCGTTGCGGTCGGCGTCGGTCGCTATACGTAGCCATGCACTACGGAAGGTAGTCATGAAGTCGCCCGCGAATACTAGCCAATATCCCGGAATATCAGACCGAACTGGAGTGCCCGTCCTGGGCGGGGTGAGCGCGGGAAGGGCCGGGAACGACGGCGCGCCCGCCACCCGGATAGGTGGCGGGCGCGGAATCCCTCACGTACGCCTGTTCCCCGCGACAGGGTGGCGGGGTGGCCGGAAACCCGCCTGGGCCGGACGCCGGGGTTCGCACCCGGCGTTCCGTATGGGCCGGATCGGGGTTCCGATCAAGGCCGCCCCGAGTCCCGTATGGGGCTTATGGGGTTGATGGAGCTCCGATCAGAGCTCCGCCGGAACCGCCGACAGGGGTTCCGGCGGAACCGGCTCAGAGCGACAGGTACAGAGCGACCGGTTCAGAGGAACGGGTTGATCTCGATCGTCTCGGTACGGCCGGGGCCGACACCGATCGCGGAGATCGGGGCACCCGACATCTCCTCCAGCGCCTTGACGTAGTTCTGCGCGTTCTTCGGCAGGTCGGAGAAGGACTTCGCGGAGGTGATGTCCTCGGACCAGCCCGGCAGCATCTCGTAGACCGGCTTGGCGTGGTGGAAGTCGGTCTGCGAGTACGGCAGCTCCTCGACGCGCTTGCCGTCGATCTCGTACGCGACACAGACCGGGATCTGCTCCCAGCCGGTGAGGACGTCGAGCTTGGTCAGGAAGAAGTCCGTCAGACCGTTGACCCTCGTCGCGTACCGGGCGATGACCGCGTCGAACCAGCCACAGCGGCGGTCACGGCCGGTGGTGACACCGCGCTCGCCGCCGATGGTGCGCAGCGCCTCGCCGTCGGCGTCGAAGAGCTCGGTCGGGAAGGGACCGGCGCCGACCCGGGTCGTGTACGCCTTGAGGATGCCGATGACCCGGCTGATCTTCGTCGGCCCCACACCCGCGCCGGTGCAGGCGCCGCCCGCCGTCGGGTTGGAGGAGGTGACGAAGGGATACGTGCCGTGGTCCACGTCCAGGAGCGTGCCCTGGCCGCCCTCGAAGAGGACGACCTTGCCCTCGTCGATGGCGTCGTTGAGGATCAGGGTGGTGTCGGCGACGTAGGGCCTGATCTGCTCCGCGTACTGGAGCATCTCGTCCACGATCCGGCCGGCCTCGATGGCGCGGCGGTTGAAGACCTTGGCGAGGAGCTGGTTCTTGGACTCCAGCGCCGCCTCGACCTTCTGCTGGAGGATCGACTCGTCGTAGAGGTCCTGGACCCGGATGCCCACGCGGTTGATCTTGTCGGCGTAGGTCGGGCCGATACCCCGGCCCGTGGTGCCGATCTTCCGCGTTCCGAGGAACCGTTCCGTCACCTTGTCGAGCGTGACGTTGTACGGCGTGATGAGATGGGCGTTTCCGCTGATCAGCAGCTTGGAAGTGTCCACGCCACGGTCATTGAGCCCACTCAGCTCGGAGAGCAGGACGGCCGGGTCGACCACGACACCATTACCGATCACGGGGGTGCACCCCGGTGAGAGGATCCCCGAGGGAAGCAGGTGCAGTGCGTACTTCTGGTCGCCGACGACGACGGTGTGGCCGGCGTTGTTGCCGCCCTGGTAACGCACCACATAATCCACGGAGCCACCAAGGAGATCGGTGGCCTTTCCCTTGCCCTCGTCACCCCACTGAGCACCGAGCAGCACAAGTGCGGGCACAGGCGTACACCCCTTCCGGGCGGGGCATGTCCAAGGTCAGGGGGTGGTGAGCCGTGCCTGAGTCCACTGGACCGGTTGCCCCGGAATAGACGAAGCCCCTGGCGCAATAGCGCAAGGGGCTCTTGCACAAAGATGCTACCCGAGGAAGGACCGAGGTGTCGGCTCACGACCAGCTACTTGTGGTCATCGACCCGGTCGCCCGCCGAAATGACGGCGAGTCCGTTCGGATCGCGAAAGATGTGCTGTGTGGCGGCTCGGAGGCGAAAATCTGCCTGCCGGAGGGGCCGGAGGACTTCGCCCGCGCCCTCGCCCGCAGAGGGGCGCGGCGCCCCGTGGTGATCGGTGACGACCGCGCACTCCTGCGAGCGGTCTCCCTGCTCCACCGGGACCGCTGGCTGGGGGACGGGGTGCTGGCGCTGGTGCCCGTCGGGTCAGGCGTGGAACTGGCACACTCCCTGGGCGTGCCCCGGGGCGCGGTCGCGGCGGCGCGGGCGGTGCTCGACGGCGCGGTACGGCGGCTGGACCTGCTGGTCGACGAGAGCGACGGCGTGGTCATCAACGATCTGGCGATCCCCGTCGAGCCGTCCCCGCTCTACCCCGCCGCCGTCTGGGGCGGCTGGCGCTCCCTGCTGCGCGGACTGCTCGGCCCGGTCCCGCCGCCCCCCGCGCGGCGCCACCGGCTCCGGGTCGAGGCGGACGGGGTGATCCTCTCCGACCTGGACCAGGAGGTGGCCGGGGTGAGCGTCCGGGCGATGGGCGGCCGGGCGGAGGTCGTGATCAGCCACGGCGACGGACGGGAGCCGCTGACGGCGAAGGCGCACACGGTGACGGTGTCGGGGCCCGACTTCCGCTACCGGGCGGACACCCAGGTCACGGGCCCGGTGCGGACGCGGACCTGGACGCTGCGGGCGGGGGCGTGGGGGCTGACACTGCCGTCGGCGCTGTGAGCGGGGGGCGGCGGCGCCGTCCTCCCCCGGACGAAGTCCAGGGGAGGGGGCTGCGGCGTCCGGTGCTGGGAGTGCCCCCGGGCCGAAGGCTCAGGGGGACATCGCAAGGCGGTGGGGGTGCCCCCGGCGAAGCCAGGGGGCGGTTTCCCTCGTACCGGACGTACGCGGGAAAGCCCGACAACGCTGGGGGTACTCCCCCGGGCCGCCGGGGGCAGGGGTGGGGCACTCCCCCAGGCTCCGCCCGGGGGTACCCCCACCCGGGCCGCAGGGCCCAGGGGTGGGGGCACCACCCGGGCCGCAGGGCCCAGGGGGAGCGTGCCGGCCGTCGCGGCCCAGGGCGGGACCTCGCGGACACGCCTCAGCGGCCGAAGGTCCGCTCGCGGTGCTCGCGCCAGCGCTCCAGCAGCGTCGGCAGCTCACGCTGCATGAACTCGAAGAACTCCAGCGTCTCCGCCAGCCGCCGCCCTCCGGAGGAGTCCGGGCCCAGACTGGTCACCCCGTCCCGCAGCGCGTCCACCCAGCGCTTCATGATCTGTTCGCGGCTGCCCAGCGCCTCGTACCACTGATCGCTGTGGACCCGGTACAGCTCCCGCCGCGACCCCGGCTCCCGTTCCCGGGAGACCATCCCGACATGGGCGAGATAGCGGACGCCGCTGGAGACCGCC
Source organism: Streptomyces sp. NPDC057638 (assembly GCF_042800315.1). Taxonomy (NCBI): domain Bacteria; kingdom Bacillati; phylum Actinomycetota; class Actinomycetes; order Kitasatosporales; family Streptomycetaceae; genus Streptomyces; species Streptomyces sp. NPDC057638. The sequence continues at coordinate 38,963 of NZ_JBHVHF010000028.1, read as the reverse complement.
GCCGGGCTGACCGTCAGCGACTCGCTCAGCTCCGCCGAGGTCATCGCCCCGGAGTCGGAGGCCAGCAGCGCCGAGAAGATCCGGGCGGGCATCCGCGCCATCCCCGCCTCGCCCAGCTGCCCGGCGAACCGCTCCACGAAGGCCGCCCGCTCGTCCATGCGCCCGTTTCCTTTCCCACACCGAACACCACATGCCGCGTACCTCATGCCGCGTACCTCATGCCGCCTGCGTATACGCGTACCGATCGCCGGAGCCCATCGGCGGAACGCGGCTGAAACCGATCGATATCACCCGAGACCAACCGACGCCGCCCACGCCCACCCCCGTACCGCCCCGCCGATCTCGGAACCACCGCCAACGTTAACCGTTCCCTATCTTCACAACTTTCTGAAGTTAGCGTACGTTCAGAACATGACGAAGGCAATCACCGTCTCCGCACTGCGCAAGTCGTTCGGGCGCACCCACGCCCTGGACGGTCTCGACCTCAGCGTCGAGACCGGTGAGGTCCATGGCTTCCTCGGGCCCAACGGAGCCGGGAAGTCCACCACCATCCGCGTTCTGCTCGGACTGCTGCGCGCCGACTCCGGCGAGGTCAGGCTGCTGGGCGGGGACCCCTGGCGGGACGCCGTGGAGTTGCACCGCCGTATCGCCTACGTACCCGGTGATGTCACGCTCTGGCGCGACCTCTCCGGCGGTGAGGTCATCGACCTCTTCGGACGGCTCAACGGCGGCGGGCTCGACCGCGCCCGCCGCACCGCGCTGATCGAACGGTTCGAGCTGGACCCCACCAAGAAGGGCCGCACCTACTCCAAGGGCAACCGTCAGAAGGTCGCCCTCGTCGCCGCCCTCGCCTCCGACGCCGAACTGCTGATCCTCGACGAACCGACCTCCGGGCTCGACCCCCTGATGGAGGAGGTCTTCCAGAGCTGTGTCGCCGAGGAGCGCGACCAGGGCCGGACCGTGCTGCTCTCCTCCCATCTGCTCAGCGAGGTGGAGACCCTCTGCGACCGGGTCAGCATCATCCGCGCGGGCCGGACCGTGGAGTCGGGCTCCCTCGCCGAGCTGCGCCATCTCACCCGTACCAGCGTCCGCGCCGACCTCGCGGGAGTGCCGATCGGCCTCGCGGACCTCCCCGGCGTGCATGACCTCGACATCCAGGGCAGCCGGGTCCGCCTCCAGGTCGAGACCGACCGGCTCGACGGGGTGCTGCGGGCCCTCACGGCGGCCGGGGTGCGCTCGCTGACCAGCACCCCGCCCACCCTGGAGGAACTCTTCCTGCGCCACTACACGGCGGAGGCGGTCTCCCGATGAGCCGCCCGGCCGCCGTCACCCCGCCCCCCGCCGTTACGGGGGCGCTCTTCGCCGGTACCGGAACCCTGCTCCGGCTCGCCCTGCGGCGGGACCGGATCATGGCGCCCGCGTGGGTGCTGCTGCTGGGGCTGACCGCCGTCAGCGGCGCCGGTACGGTCGACTCCCTCTACGACGGCCCCGCCGCACGGGCCGACCTGGTGCGGTCCGTGGCGGCCAACAGTTCCCTGCGGGCGATGATCGGGCCGGTCTTCGGCGACTCCCTGGGCGCGCTGGTGACCTGGCGGTTCATCGGCTTCCTCGCACTCGGCGCGGCCGCGATGAGCCTGCTGCTCGTCATCCGCCACACCCGTGAGGAAGAGGAGAGCGGACGCCAGGAACTGCTCTCCGCCGCACGAGTCGGGCGCCGGGCGCCGCTCGCCGCCGCGCTGCTCACGGCGCTCACCGCCAACACCGCCCTCGCACTGATCATCACGGCCGGACTCGCCGGACCGACCGGCTCCGTGACCGGCGCGCTCGCGCTCGGCCTCGCGGTCGGAGCCACCGGCACGCTCTTCGCGGGCGTCGCCGCGCTGATGGCCCAGCTCACCGAGAGCGCCCGGCTGGCGCGGGGCCTGACGGCGGCGGTGCTCGGCGCGGCCTACGGGCTGCGGGCGGCCGGGGACGCGGGAAGCGCCGACGCCGCTGCCGGGTCCTCCCTCCTGAGCTGGCTCTCCCCGCTGGGCTGGACCGCCCAGGTCCGCCCTTACACCGGCGAGCGCTGGTGGGTGCTGGCCCTCATCGCCACCGTCGCCGTCCTGCTCTGCGCCCTCGCCCACGCCCTCACCGGCCGTCGCGACCTGGGGATGAGCTTTCTGCCCACCCGGCCGGGACCCGCCACCGGACGGATCGCCACCGCCGGCGGCCTGGCCTGGCGGCTCCAGCGGGGCTCACTCATCGGCTGGTCAGTGGCCTTCCTGGTCACCGGGCTCGCCTTCGGCCAGCTGGCCGACGGCGCGGCCGACCTCGTCCGCGACAGCGAGAACGTCCGCCAGATCTTCGAGCGGATGGGCGGCCGGGCGGGCATCACCGACGCCTTCCTCGCCGCGATGTCCGGCATCCTCGGCCTGGTCGCGGCCGTGTACGTGGTCTCCTCCGTCCTCCGGCTCCACACCGAGGAGACCGGCCGGCGGGCCGAACCGGTCCTCGCCCACGCGGTCAGCCGCCCGCGCTGGGCCACCGGCCATCTGGTCATCGCCTTCGGCGGCGCGGCCCTGATCCTGCTGGCGGCCGGCGCCGGACTGGCCCTGGGACACGGGGACGCGTCCGTACTGGCCGCGCCGCTGACACAGCTCCCCGCCGTCTGGACCCTGGGCGCCGTGACCGTGCTGCTGTACGGAGTGCTGCCCCGGTTCGCCCTGGCGGCCTGGCCCCTGGCGCTGCTCACCCTCGCCCTCGGCTGGATCGGCCCGGCCCTGGACCTCCCGTCCTGGGCCCTGCAACTCTCCCCCTTCGGCCATCTGCCCAAGATCCCCGGCGCGGCTGTGGAATGGACCCCGCTGGTGGTGCTGACGGCGCTGTCGATGGTCCTGGCGGGGGCCGGGATGCTCGGCCTGAGGCGGCGGGACCTGCGGGTGTGAGGGGGAGCTGGGATCCGGCGTGAGGGGGAGGGCAGGGGCGGCGTGAGGGGGAGGGCAGGGGCGGCGCGAGGGAGTGGGGCAGGGGCGGCGCGAGGGAGTGGGGCAGGGCGGTGTGCGATACGAAGCGCCCCGGTCCGGGAAGGACGGGGGCGCTGAGCAGTGCCATCACTCAGCTCGTGGAGAGATCAGTTTCCGATGTGGAGTGGTGGGCGGAGACAGGGACGACCGCCTGGGAAGCCGTACCGTTGTGTTCGAAGGAGAAGGGGTCCGGCTCGACGCTCCGGATAAGAACCCCCGGAATCTCCCCGACCCTGGCGAGCGCCTGCGTGATGGCTTCGGTCAGGCTCTCCGCGTCGAAGTAACAGATGAACTGCGAGTAGCCAGGGCCCTCGACCAGACCGACGAAACCGTCGGCAAAGCTGTCGAGCCCATCCGTCGTCCCAGCCCGCCGATTCCCAGAGTCGTACGCGTACGGGCGCAGCCCTTCTCCCGGAAGGCACACCCGCGCGAACCCACCCGTTCAGGCGATGGTCCGCACATCCTTCCGGGGATCGCGCGGGCCCGGGTCACACGTCCCGACGGCGCGCGGCTCATGTGCGCGAGCCCCCTGATAGGGGAACTCCGCGTCCGGCGCGACCGCCCTCAACTACCGTGATCGGCCAGGAGGGGTCCGCCCTTCAACGGAACACCCGGGAATTTTCAGCGACTTATCGGAGCGGACCGTGCGCGAGCTTGCGCGGAGCCTTCGGCGCCCGGCCTGGAACCTTGCGTTCCGATCCGGGTGGCGGCCTCGGGCTCCGCTGGCCCCGCGTTGCGCACGGGGCTCGCGAGCAAGGCGCAGGGTGGAACAGGAAGCCGCACGGTGGAACGGGAAGGTGCACACGTGGGAACGAAACGCGGTGCGACAGGGCGACGTCTTGCGTTAGGCATCCAGCTCAGGCGGCTGCGGGAGAACTGCGAGCCGACCGAGGAGAGCAGACTCCGGGGCATGACCCGCAAGGAGGCGGTCCGGGGACTGAAGGATCTCTCCGAACCCACCCTCGCCCGTATCGAGCTCGGCGAGCTCAACTTCCGCCGCAACATCGGCAATCTGCGGACGCTGCTCAAGCGGTACGGGGTGACGGACGAGGCCCTGGTCGACCGGCTCATCGCGCTGAACCGGGAGGGCCCGAGCGAGGAGTGGCTCGCGCCGTACCGCAGCTTTATGCCGACCGGGATGCCCACCTATGTGGGCCTGGAGGCGGAGGCGGCCGGGATCACCGCGTACCACCCCACCGTCGTCTACGGCCTCCTCCAGACGGAGGCGTACGCGCGGGCCCTGCTGGAGGCCCAGCGTCCTGTCGACGACACGACCTCGGAGTTCGTCGACCGCCATGTGGAACTGCGGATGGAGCGCAAGCGGCGGGTCCTCGACGGTGACGCGCCCGCCCGGCTGCGGCTGGTCCTGGGCGAGGCCGCCCTGCGGGTGCCCGTCGGTGCCGCGGAGGTGATGCGCGGTCAGTACGAGGAGGTTCTCAGGTTCGCGCGACGGGACATCGTCTCCGTACGGATCCTCCCCTTCACCCACCACGGCTATCGCGCGCCGCACGACTTCACCATCCTCGACCTCGGCGAACTGCCCTCCCGGGTGCAGGCCGACAGTGCCTGGGGTTCCGTCTCCACCTCCGACAAGCCCCGGGACGTGGACCGGTTCACCCGGCGGTTCGCCGCGATGGAGAGCGCGGCCCTCGGTACGGAGGAGAGCATCGCGTATCTGGAGACGTGCCTGGAGACGTCCCTGGAGACGTGTCCGCAGACGTATCCGCGGACGTGTCCGGAGGCCCGTCGGGAGGCGGGTTCGGCGGCGGGCGGGGTGGGGCTGGTGCGCGACGGCGGTTGAGGACGGGGAGGCCGCGTGTTGCGTGCGCTCGCCTCCGTACGGGGAGGAGCGGGCGTACGGACGTGAAGCGCCCTCCCCTCGGCTCCGGCCGGTAGGGAGGGCGCTTTCATAGCCTCTGGGCGCTCTGCGCTCTTCGTCGCGCCTCGTTGTCGTCTCGTTGTCGCCTCGTTCTCAGGGGGCCGTCACAGTTCCACCGGGAGCGACCGGACGCCCCGGATCACATAGCCCGGCTGCCACTCCGGCTCGGCCGCGAGACGGAGGGCCGGGGCCTCGCGCAGAAGGGCGGTGAAGGAGGCGGTCAGCTCGATACGGGCCAGCGGCGCGCCGAGGCAGTAGTGGATACCGGCGCCGAAGGAGATGTGGGGGTTGTCCTCGCGGGCCAGGTCGAGGGTGTCGGGGTCGGCGAAGCGGGCCGGGTCGCGGTTGGCGGAGCCGAAGAGAAGGGCGAGTTCGGAGCCCCGGGGAATGGTGGTGCCACCGATCTCGATGTCGTCCAGCACCCAGCGCTCGAACATCTGGAGCGAGGTGTCATAGCGCATCAGCTCCTCGATCGCGGTCGGGAGCAGGGAGTGGTCGGCGCGGAGCCGGGCGAGCTGGTCCGGCTGGCGCAGCAGCGTCCACCAGCCGTTGGCGGTGGTGTTGACGGTGGCCTCGTGGCCCGCGTTCAGCAGCAGGACACAGGTGGAGATCATCTCCTGCTCACTGAGGCGGTCGCCCTCGTCATGGGCCGCGATCAGCGCGGAGACCAGATCGTCGCCGGGGTTGGCGCGGCGCTCGGCGATCAGCTCGCGGAGGTAGGCGGAGAACTCCCGTGAGGCCGTGACCGCCTTCTTCGCCGTGTCCTCGGACGGGTTCAGCTCGTACATCCCGCAGATCGCCGCCGACCAGGGCCGCAGCAGATGGCGGTCGGCGGCGGGGATGCCCAGCATCTCGGCGATGACGGCGACCGGGAGGGGTTCGGCGACCTCGGCGAGGAGGTCGCCGCCGCCGTTCCGCTTCAACGTGGCCACCAGGTCGTCGGCGAGTCGGCGGACGGTGGGTTCCAGGGCGGCGACGGTACGGGGAGTGAACGCCTTCGTCACCAGCCGGCGGATCCGGGTGTGGTCCGGCGCCTCCAGGTCGAGCATGCCGTGGTCGTTCAGGGTGTGGAACGGCTCGTGCCCGGCGGGGGGCGGGGTGCGGCCGAACTCCTCGTGGGTGAAGCGGTGGAGGTACGTCCGTCCGAGGCGGCGGTCGCGCAGCAGGGCGGAGACATCGGAGTGATGCGGGACCAGCCACTGCTGGGTGGGCTCGAACCAGTGGACGCGCCCGGTCGCACGGAGCTGTGCGTAGGCGGGATAGGGGTTGGCGACGAAGGTGGGCGACCATGGTTCGAAAAGTGCGCTCATATGCGGACGCTAACGCTCACTGGTGGCGTCTGGCCAGCCCTCCAGGGCAACCGGGATGAGGCTGTGATCTGCGGGGATGAGGGGGGAGGGGGTGCTGGTGGGGCGGGTTGGAGTGTGGGGTGGGGCGGGGTTGGAGGGCGGGGCGGGTTCGTGGGGGCGGTGTGGCCGGGTGGGGGTGGGGGCGGTGTGGCCGGGTGGCGGTGGGGGCCGCGCCCGGCGAGGGCTGCGGCCCGTGCGCCCGTCGGCGGTCCGGCCCGGGGCGGCTAAGCCGGAGTGACAAGACGGGCCTCATAGGCGAAGACCGCCGCCTGCGTACGGTCGCGCAGCCCCAGCTTGACCAGAACCCGGCTGACATGGGTCTTGATCGTGGACTCGGCGACGACGAGATGCGACGCGATCTCCGCGTTCGAGAACCCCTTCGCGATCAGCACCAGCACCTCCGTCTCCCGCTCGGTGAGATCGGCGACCTGGGTCAGGGGAGAGACCCTCGGCTCCTCCGTGAGCTTCGAGAACTCCGTGATCAGCCGACGTGTCACGGTCGGCGCGAGCAGCGCCTCCCCCGCCGCGACCACCCGCACCCCCTCCGCGAGCTGGCGCGCCGAGGCGTCCTTGAGGAGGAAGCCGGAGGCCCCCGCCCGCAGCGCCTGGTAGACGTACTCGTCCAGGTCGAAGGTGGTCAGGACGAGGACCTTGGCGGCGCTGTCGGTGGCGACGATCTCGCGGGTGGCCTCGATGCCGTTCAGTTCCGGCATCCGGATGTCCATCAGGACCACGTCCGGGGCCAGCTCGGCGACCTTGGCGACGGCCTCACGGCCGTTGACCGCCTCGCCGACGACCTCGATGTCCGGCATCGCGTTGAGCAGTACCGAGAATCCCTCACGGACCATGATCTGGTCGTCGACGATCAGGACGCGGATGGACATCAGGTCTCCTTGGTGCCGGAGGGGGTGCTGGAGTCGGGGCCGGAGGGGGTACCGGAGCCGGGGGCCGGGTCAGAGCCCGTGCCGGTGGCGGGGTGGGTGCGGGAAGCGGAGTCAGTACCGGAAACCGAGCCGGTGTGGGAAGCGGAGTCAGTACCGGAAACCGAGCCGGGGCTGGCCGCCGGGCCGGAGGGAGAAGCCGGGCGGGAGCGGGGGCCGGAGTCCTGCTCGGCCAGGGGCACGGGCACGAACGCGGCCACCTCGTACCCACCGTCCTCGGTGACATCCGCCGTCATCTCACCGTTCAGCATGGCCACCCGCTCGCGCATCCCGGTGATCCCGTGGCCCGCGCCCGGGGAGGGCTTGACCAGCCGCTGCGGCGCGGTGTTCACGATCCGTAGTCCGAACCCCCCGAGTACGTACGAGACCTCGACCTTCGCCGTCGACCCCGGCGCGTGGCGCAGCGCGTTGCTCAGGGCCTCCTGGACGATCCGGTACGCGGACAGTTCGACCCCCTGTGGCAGCGGACGCACCGCTCCGGTGACCGTCTTCTCGACGGGCAGGCCCGCCTCGCGGACATTGGTGAGAAGGGTGTCGAGGTCGGCGAGGACCGGCTGGGGCGCGTTGGGAGCCTCGTAGTCCTCCGCGCGGACGACACCGAGGATGCGGCGCAGCTCGGCGAGGGCGGCGACGGCGTTCTCCCGGATCGTGGCGAAGGCCGCCTCCAGCTCCGGCGGCGGGTTCTCCACCCGGTAGGGCGCCGCCTCGGCCTGGATCGCGACCACCGACATATGGTGCGCGACGACATCATGCAGCTCACGGGCGATGGTGGTGCGCTCCTCCAGCGTGGTGCGGCGGTCGCGCTCGAAGGCGGTGACGGTCTGCTGGGCGGCGACCTCCTGCTCCGCCTCACGACGGACGTGGAAGAGCGCGACCAGCATCAGCAGCAGCGCGGAGACGAAGAGGACCACTCCGACCGATCCATCGACCCCCTGGGCGAGGAAGAGCGAGACGAAGACGCTGTAGGTGGCGGTGATCAGCCACATCCACGCACCGGTACGGGGGCGGGTACGCGCCGCCGCCACGACCATCACGGCCACATGGGCCACCAGGGATACCGGAGGCCAGGGGAAGCCCCAGGTCTCCCCGGTCGCGAAGGAGAGGAACGGCGTGTAACAGAGCGACAGCCAGAAGGCGCCGACCGGTGTGATCAGCGAGAGCAGCACAACGACCCCGGTGACACCGCTGACGATCGCCGCCGGTCCGTAGTAGTTCGTCGCCGCCAGCCACCACACCACGAAGGCCACGCCCAGGACCGCGAGATGCGGTAGCCAGACGACCGTCTGGCGCAGGGGCTGCGGAAACCTGCGGGCGAGGGGGCCGTCCGTACGTATCGGAGGGAACGAGCGATAGGTGAAGGCGCCCTGAACGAGGTCCTGGCGGAGGCCGTCGAGTACGTGCGCGACGAGGCGGAACTCGGGGCTGCGGGTCTGATCTGTCACGGTCACGCGGAAAACGTTAGGTGGCGGGGGGCCCGGAGGCGTCCGGCTCGCTATGGATCCTGCCACCTCCCTCCCAGGTACTACGCCGCCCCCCTCCCTCCTCCCGCAGACCCTCCCCCTGGCCCTCCCTCGGGCACCCCTCGCAGGAGATCCCTCCGGGACGGAACCCGGACACACGGGCATACAGGCAGGCAGGTAGATCGGTAGAAAGGCAGACGGGCAGACGGGCAGACGAGGCAGGCGAGGTAGACGGGCAGACGCACAGGGTCGCGCCACGGCGGTGCCGCCCCGGCGCGAACATCAGGCCGGAACGGGCACCCGCCCGGGGGTGTCAGGCGCGGAACGCCCCGGCGTGCTGGGCCGCCCACTCGGCGAAGGTGCGGGCGGGACGGCCCGTGATCCGCTCCACCGTGTCCACCACCGTGCGCCCGGCCTCCGGTGTGTTCCCGTACACCTCCAGCAGGAAGGAAATCACCTCCTCCGGCTGGCCCTCGGCCCGCCACCGCGCGAGCGCCTCCTCGCGGGTCAGCTCGACCACCTCGACCGCGCGGTTCCGCGCCGCCGCGATCGTCTCCGTCTTGTCCCGGATCGTGAGCGCCTGGGGGCCGGTGAGGACGTACTCCTGACCACCGTGCCCGCCCTCGGTGAGCGCCACCGCCACGACCGCGCCGATGTCGGCCTCGTGGACCATCGCACTGAGGCGGTCCACGAACGGCTCGCTCACCTGGTCCTCCGTACGGATGGACTCCGCCCACTCCAGCGCGTTGGCCATGAACTCCACCGGAATGACCACGGTCCACGGAACGTCCCCGGCCCGCACCGCGTCCTCCAGCGGGCTGGGGCCGCCACCGTGGAGCACGGTGATCCGTCGCACCCCGGCGGCCGTGGCCAGCTCCAGGATCCGGGGGCCGGTCTCCAGCGGAGTGAAGTAAGGGCCCTCGAAGGTGATCAGATGCAGGCCGGTCACACCCTGGAAGGCGGCCGCGCAGGCGTCGGGATCGGTGAGATCGCCCCGGACCAGTTCGGCCTCGGCGGGGAGGTCCGCCCTGGCGGGGTCACGGGTGAGGGCGCGGACGGAGTGGCCCCGGCTGAGCAGTTCCTGGACGACCTGACGGCCGACGGTTCCGGTGGCCCCGGTTACGAGAATGGTCATGGGAGGAAGCTATGAACCATCGCGGTCAGTTTCCGTCCGCGATAAGCCGGGGGCTGCCTGCCGGTCCAGCCAGTCCTTCCCATGCGACCCGCTGGGGGTGTGTGGTGTGTGGTTGCTTGCCGCATGGCGCGCCCCATCGCACACCGCCCCCTCCGGGAACTCATGGCGCCCCGGGCATCCCCCTCACTCCACGCGTCCCCTCACTCCACCACCCTCACCACGCCAGCTGAGCGATCTCCTCCGCCACCACCGCGCACGCGTCCGCCGCCGGATCGATCAGCGGGAAGTGGCCCACCTCCTCCAGCAGGGTCAGACCGACCGTCTCGCCCGCCCTCGCCGCCTCGTCCACGAAGGACTCCGCGAGGGTGTGCGGAACCACGATGTCGTCACGGCCCTGCACCACCGTGGTCGCGATCCCCGTCGGCAGCAGTCCGATCGGGTCCGCCCACGCCACACGCTCCATGAACGTTTCATCGCCCAGCAACTGCCGTACCGCTCCCCCACATACATCCAGCTCGTCGGCCTGCGGGAAGTCGACGATCGGCGCCAGCGCCACGACACCCCGCAGCGCCGGGGGCGCGGGCAGCTTCCACGGGGAACCGGCGGGCAGACAGTGGCGCGCCGCCGCCCACAGGGCCAGTTGACCGCCAGCGGAGTGGCCGGTGAGGACCGTACGGCGCAGATCCGCTTGGGGCACCGCCTTCCGTACGAGTTCGGGCAGCGCGTCCATCGCGGCGGCCATGTCGTCGAACGTCTCGGGCCAGCGCCCCGACGGCGGCTCCGTCCCGCCCTGGCCGGGGAGCGTCCGCCCTCGCCGGTACTCCACCAGCGCCACCGCGATCCCACCGCGCGTCAGGAAATCGGCGAACGGCGTCATATGGGACCGGTCATACCGCGCCCGCCACGCCCCACCATGCACCACGACCACCAGCGGCACGCTCTCCCCGCCGTCCCGGGGGGCGTAGAAGTCGATGACCTGGTCCGGGTGGTCCCCGTAAGCGAGAGACGCGTCCGGGGCCACCACCGGATGGGAGAAGGCCGACTCGGCCTCGGCGGTGTCACGGGCGGCGGGGTCCGTCATGGGGCAGCCAACCTTCCTGAAGAGTCGCGTCCTGATCAGCCGGGACGCTATCAGCCACCCTCCACTCGCGGATCTGTTCCCAACCGCCGTACGAGAGTGGTGAGCCCGCCACCGCCGCGACGCCCCCACCTGACACCGGGCCCCATCCCCGCCACCATCCTGACCACCATCCGCCCCCCTCACGACCAGCCTCAACTCAGCGCCCGCCCGCCTGGCCGTCTGCCCACTGCCCACTGACCATCGAGCACCGAGCACCGAGCACCGAGCACCGAGCACCGAGCACCGAGCACCGACAGGGTGGAACGGGCAACTGGCAGGCGGCAGGCGGCAGGCGGCAGGCGGCAGGCGGCAGGCGGCAGAACGAGCATCAATCGCCGGGGGCCACCTCCACCAGCACCTCCGCCAGGGTCGCGGCCGCCCGTTCCGTATCCGCGAAGCCCGTGTAGAGCGGGGTGAAACCGAACCGCAGCACATCCGGCCGACGCAGATCACCCACCACGCCCCGCGCCACCAACTCCCGCATCACGGACGGAGCTTCCGCACACCGGAGAGCCACCTGACTACCGCGCTCCGCATGCGGAAGTGGGGTCAGCGCGGTCACCCGCCCGGCCGGGGCGTAGCTCTCCACACACTCCAGGAAGAAATCCGTCAGAGCCAGGCTCTTGGCCCTGACGAGGTCGAGCGAGACCCCGTCCCAGACCTCCAGCGCCGCCTCCAGCGAGAGCATGGAGAGGATGTCGGGCGTCCCGACCCGGCCCCTGGTCGCGCCGTCGGCCGCCGTATAACCGCTCGCCATGGCGAAGGGATCGGCGTGTGAGGTCCATCCGGGCAGCGGCGAGTCGAACTCCGCCTGGTGCCGCCGCGCGACGTAAAGGAACGCCGGTGAACCCGGTCCTCCGTTCAGATACTTGTAGGTGCAGCCCACGGCGAAGTCCACCCCGTGCGCGTCCAGCCCCACCGGCAACGCGCCCGCGCTGTGGCAGAGATCCCACACCGCGACCGCGCCCGCCTCCTGGACGGCGGCGGTCAACGACGGCAGATCGTGAAGTCGACCACTGCGGAAGTCGACATGGTTGACCAGCGCCACGGCGGTACGGGGCCCCAGGGCCTCCCCCAGCTTCTCCGGCTCCACGGGCACGATCCGCCGCCCCGTCAACCGTGCCGCCGAATCGGCGATATAGCCGTCGGTGGGAAACGTGGTGGCGTCCACGACGATCTCGGGCCGGTCCGGCCGCGACCGAGCGGCGGCCACGACGGCCTTGAAGACATTGACGCTGGTGGAGTCGCCCACCACCACCTGCCCCGGTGCCGCTCCGACGAGCGGCGCGATCCGGTCGCCGATCCGCTCGGGCGCCTGCCACCAGCCGCTCTCCTCCCAGGAACGGATCCGCAGCTCCCCCCACTCACGGGAGACCACCTCGGCGATCCGGCCGGGCACATGGGCGGGCAGCGCACCCAGCGAGTTCCCATCCAGGTAGACCGTGTCATCGAGCTGAAAGAGCCCACGCCGCTCCCTGAGCGGATCGGCCACGTCCAGGGCACGCGCCTTCTCCCGGAGCGACACGCCGTCGCCAGGTACGGGACGTCCGGTGACAGGCGAACCCACGGTCTCGTTCTCCCTCTCCATCTCGGCCTCGCGTTCCCCTCGGGTCTGGCTTCGGCCCCCGGGCTGGGCCTGGGCCGAAGCCCCGGTCGCGAACGCGGAATCGGACTCGACCTGGCGCCCAGCCTGGTTCTCAGCCCCGGTCCCCGCACTGGTCGTGGTCCCAGCAGTGGTCCCAGCAGTGGTCTCGGTCTCGGTCAGGCGAAGAGGCTCAGACATAGCTACGCGCCGTCCACAGCTCGGGGAACACGTTCTTCCGGGCACGCTTCTCCAGCCAGGCCACCCCGGCCGAACCTCCCGTACCGAGCTTCGCGCCCATCGCACGACGCGTCGCGACGAGATGGTCATTGCGCCAGCGCCAGACCAGCTCGCCGACATCGGTGAGGGCCTCACCGAGGCGCACGAGCTCGGATTGCTGCTCCTGGTCCCGATAGACGCCCGCCCACACCTCCTCCACCCCTGCGCTCGGTTCATAGCGCTGGGACAGATCCCGCTCCACCGCCTCGGTCGGCACGGACAGCCCGCGCCGCATCAGCAGTCTCAGTGTCTCGTCGTACAGACTCGGCTCGTAGAGGGCCTTCTCCAGCTCGGCGTGGACCCTCGGCGCGCCCCGGTGCGGCACCAGCATCGACGCCGACTTCTCACCGAGCAGGAACTCCATCCTCCGGTACATCGCCGACTGGAAACCCGAGCCCTCGCCGAGCGCGGCCCGGTAGGAGTTGAACTGTGCGGGGGTGAGCTGCGCCAGCGGCCTCCAGGAGGCATTGAGCGCCTCCAGCTCCCAGGCGGACCGTCGCAGCGCGTCCAGCGCGACAGGAACCCGGTCCTCCCGCAGGGCACGGGTGGCGGTCTCCCACTCATGGACGATCACGGTGAACCACAGCTCCATCACCTGGGTGGTGACCAGGAAGACCATCTCCCCCGGGTCATCGGAGAGAGGGTGCTGGAGATGGGTCAGGACATCCGCCTGGACGTAGTCCTCATAGGGGGTGGTACCCGCGAAATCGAGATGCGGGGTCGCGTCATGTGACATCTCTGTCTCCTCGACGTGTCCAGGTAGCGGTCCGCCCCTTCCTTGGTGGTGTGGGAGCCCCGGTCCCCACGGAGATCATAGGTCGGGGCCCGCCCTGGGGCACGGGCCCCGACCGGGCCCTCCAGTACGTCTTGTGAGGATCCCGCCCGAGGCCCGACCGTCCCGAAAGCCCTGCTCAAGGGTGCTGGCGCGCCCTCAGCCGAGGGTGTTGGCGGCAGTCTCCGAGGAGTCCCGCAGGAAGGTCGAGCAACGCTCGTACTCCTCCTGCTCCCCGATGGAGCGCGCCGCCCGCGCGAGGGCGTGCAGCGCCCGCAGGAAGCCACGGTTCGGCTCGTGCTCCCACGGCACCGGGCCATGGCCCTTCCACCCGCTGCGCCGCAGGGCGTCGAGCCCACGGTGGTAGCCCGTACGGGCGTAGGCATAGGACTCGACGACACTGCCCCGCTCGAAGGCATCGTCGGCGAGACGCGCCCAGGCGAGCGACGAGGAGGGGTACTTCGCGGCGACCTCGGCGGGCTCGGTCCCTGAGGCCAGCAGCTCGCGCGGCTCGGGGTCATCGGGGAGGTGGGTAGGGGGCGGGCCCCCCAGGAGGTTCTGATGAATGGCCATGGTTCCCAGTCTCCCAGGGTGTCCCGCAAGGGTCACATGCCCACCCTGTCCACCCGCCCGCCTACCTGCTGACCTGGGGCGTGTACCTGAGACGGGGAGGCTGAGGAGCTGACAGCCCGCTACGGCCCCGGCCCACACCCCACCCGTCCCCGCGTCTAAAAAGGCAGGACCTCACATCAGGCAGGTGCTCGCCCTCGCTCCCGCCCCCTGACCCGTCCCCTTCACGCCCCGCCGCCCCGCCGCCCCGCGCCGGACAGGGGACCACCTCACCGCGTGACAGACGCAGGCCCGCCTCACGCACGACGGACACAGGCCCGCCACCCCGGCGGCGCAGCAACCAGAGAACGCGGCATCACGGCACGTGACGGGCCCGCTCACGGACCGCGACCAGCCTGGTGACGGCCGCAGGCCCGTCGCTCGGCGACCGGTCTCCCCCACCGCCCTCGCGCGTGGAGACGGGCCAGGCGGGCGCGAACGATGTGCCTCAGGTCAGGACCGCACAGCCCCGCCGCTCCAGCCCTGCTATCCACGCGGGCAGCGGGTGGATCTGGTTCCACCGCAGGTCGAGCTTCTCCAGAGCGGGCAGTCGGGAGAGGTACTCGGGCAATGCGGTGAGTCGGTTGTTCCGGAGGTCGAGATGGGTCAGACCGGTCAGGCCCGCCAGAGCGGACGGCAGCTCACCCACCGCGTTGTTTCTCAGGTCGAGGATCCTGAGGCCGGAGAGCTTCCCCAGCTCATGTGGCAAACCTGTCAGCCGGTTGTCCATCAGGCGCAGCTCACGCAGGTCGGTGAGGTCTCCGATCGTCTCTGGTAGGTCGGTCAGCTCATTGCCCATGAGGTGTGCCTCGCGCAGCTGGTTCAGATGGCCGAAGGAACGCGGCAGAACAGCCAGCCGGTTGTTGTAGAGCCGTAGCTCGCGAAGGGCACTCAGCTCACCGATGCCGGACGGCAGGGTGGTCAGCCGGTTGTCCGTGGCGTTGAGATAGCGCAGCCCGCGCAGGGCGCACAGCTCCGCGGGCAGAGCCGTCAGCTTGTTGTCACTGAGATAGAGATAGCGGTCGAGCGCGGCCAGCTCGCCGATCTCCCGCGGTATCTCCTGCAGCTCGTTGTGCCCCAGATCAAGGGTGTGCAGGGCACTGAGCCGCCCCAGTTCGGCCGGTAGCGCGGTTAGGCGGTTCGCGGCGAGGTTGAGGCTGCGCAGGTGGGTCAGGGAGCCCACGGCGGCCGGTACCTCGGTCAGCTTGTTGCGATACAGCGAGAGCAGCTTCAAGCCGCGCAGTGAGAGGACCGGCTGGGGAAGGGCGCGGAACTCGTTCCCGTCCAGCCTCAGTTCCGCGAGGTCGCTCAACCCCCCGACGGACGGTGGCAGGCTGTCGAGCTGGTTCTCGGAGAGATCCAGTCCGCGCACGCCGTGGACGCGGTCGAACCGGAAGTCGAGTACCTCAGCTCCGCGCCCGCGGAAGGAGAACGCGAGGCAGGGCCCCTCGGGCCCAGATCCCTGTCGGGCCGCCTCGGCGGGCAGGGGTGTGGCTGTCGGCTCGGCCGAGCCATCAGCGCTGTCGCCCTTCTCTCCCTGCCCTTCCCCGTCGAATCGGCCAGCCTCCGCTCCCCTGTCGGTCCGGTCCGGCCCATCGGTCCTCTTCTCCGTGCGCTTCCCGCTCGCCCCGCTCCCGTCGCCCGTACCCCGCTGTCCCTCGGTGCTGGTCCTGTCAGTGCTGCCGTCTGTGCTGTCCATGGCTCGGCCCACAGTTCTGTCGGTGTGTCGATCGGTGGTTCCGCTGGTGGCTCACCCGCTTGTGGCGCGAGGGGCGCCGACCGTGCCGCCCTCGTGGACGGCCGAGGTCAACCGCCCCCGGACCTAGATCTGTGCCCCCACCCGGAAGGCGGTCGGGGCAGCCGCGGATGAGCTGTCTCCGAGCAGTCTCGGCCCCGGGGCTTTCGGTTTTGCTGCGGCCGGGCTGCGGCCCGGCTGCGCTCCGGCTTCGGTCCGCACCTCCGCCCGTACGGCACGCCTCACCACGTCGGTGCCGCCGACACACCACCGTCCACCACCAGGTCGTGACCGCTCACCCAACGGGCCATGCCCGAAGCGAGGAAGACACACGCGTCACCGATGTCTTCCGCGCGGCCTCGCCGGACCAGCGGGGCGGACCTCTCCCAACGGCGAACACCTTCGGGCCACTGCTCCGAGAGCCCTGGGCGGTCGATCAGTCCGGGCGAGACGGTGTTGACCCGGATGCCGAGGTGGCCGTACTCCAGGGCCGCCGCCCGCGCATGCATGATCAACGCCGCCTTGGACGCGCAGTAGTGGGCGTGCAGCCGCGCGGGCTGGCTGCCTTCGATGGAGGCGATATGGGTGACCGTGCCGCCGCCCTTCGCGCCCATGACACGTGCGGCGGCCTGGGTGCAGGCGAAGGCACCGAGGAGGTTGGTGTCCAGGACATGCCGCCATTCCGCGGCCGTCATCGACGCCAGCCCCAGCACCGGCTGCACCCCCGCGTTGTTGACCAGCGCGGTGAGTCGCCCGGACCACACGGCCGCCCGCTCGACCAAGGCCGCGCAGGCCGTCTCGTCGGTGAGGTCGGCCCCTTCGGTGATGACCTGGTGGCCTCGTGCCCTGAGCTCGTCGCTGAGGCGGGTCGCCGATTCCCGGTCCCGGTGGTAATGCAGGACCACAGCGGCCCCGGCAAGGGCGAACCGTTCCGCGATCCCGCGCCCGATCAGCCCGCTGGCGCCGGTGACGAGCACCGTCTGTCCGCTGAGATCGGGGAGTCCGGCACGGGCGGCGGCTCCCTCGCCGCCTTGCTGCATGTCACCCATGTCGCTTGTCCCGCTCGCGTCCCCAGGTGCCGCGTTCATCGTGCGTTCCTCGCCCGGCACAGTGACCGGATGTGCTTTCGCACCTCCGGGTAGCGCGCGGACAGCTCCTCGGCGTCACCGCCCTCGTAGTCATCGGGGTGGAAACCCGGTGCCATCGTGCACCCCATGAGGGCCCAGTCACCGCCGTCAGCGACGGCACCGCCCATCCAGGTGCCCGCGGGCACGGTGAACTGGACGTACTGGCCGTCGAGTACACCGGGGCCGAGCGCCACCGTGCGCGCGCTGGCGCCGAGGAGGAGCAACTGGACGGGGTCGCCGAGGTAGAAGTGCCAGATCTCGTCGGTGGGCAGACGGTGCAGGGCCGAGAAGTGGTCCCCGTCGGCCGTGAGCAGGACGACGATGGCCGAGCCCGCCGGATGGCCGTCGGGGAGGTCGGGGCCAGCCCAGGTGCGCCGGAAGAGGCCACCTTCTTCAGGCAGCGGTTCCAGTCCGTAGAGGTCGGTCAGTTCCGCGACCGTGGGGTGTGCCGCTCGCATGAGTCCCTTTCCGTCTCGTACCGTCTCCGTCATTCATACGTGCGTACGCCGGGGGCGCACGCCCCGTGCCACCGGATCGGGCGGGAAGCGCGCCCCTGGATGCGCCTACCCGTCGCGCGAACCGGTTCCGGGGGACGCGCAAGGCACATCCGCACCGCTCCGCCCGTCCGGCCCGGACCCGTCCGGAGCGCTGTCAGGGCAGGTCGATACCTGTCTCAACACCGTCCAGCGTGCGGCTGCACAAGCAGTCCCGCTCGGTCGGCAGCCCCTTCACGGCGCCGAAGAGCACCTGCCGCAACCGGCCGACGTTCTCGGCGAACGCTGTGAGCACCTCTTCATGGGTGACGCCTCCACCCACCTCGACCCCGGCGTCATGATCGGTGACCAGAGCCAGTGGCGCGTAACAGAGGCCCAGCTCACGGGCGAGCGGCCCCTCCGGGTAGCCGGTCATGCCCACCACCGACCAGCCCTGCGCGGCGTGCCAGAGAGACTCGGCGCGAGTGGAGAAGCGCGGCCCTTGAACGACGACGAGCGTGCCGCCGTCACGCGGCTCCCAGTCCTCCGCACGCGCCGCCACCAGGGCCGCCTCGCGCGCGACAGGGCAGTACGGATCGGCCATCGAGATATGGACCACGCCAGGCACCTGACCGTCGGGGCGGCGGACGCCGTCGTAGTAGGTCTGCTCACGGCCGTAGGTACGGTCCACGAACTGGTCGGGCACGACCAGGGTGCCCGGTCCCAGCTCCGGCCGGAGACCGCCGACGGCGCAGGGGGCGAGTACCTGGCGTACCCCGGCCGCGCGCAGCGCCCACAGGTTGGCGCGGTAGTTGATGCGGTGCGGAGGAACCGAGTGCGACCGTCCGTGGCGCGGCAGGAACGCGACCTTCCGCCCGGCGATCTCCCCGATCATCAGGGCGTCGCTCGGCGGTCCATAGGGGGTTTCGACCGTCACCTCCGTGATGTCGTCCAGAAAGGAGTAGAAACCCGAGCCGCCGATGATCCCGACCTCGGCCTCAATCACATGCGTCATGTTGTGCCCCCATAGCGCGTGCTGAACGGAGGTGCCTCCGCGTCCTTGCGTTCATCTTGGTCGACACCAGGCCTGAGGGCCGCCGGTACGAGCCATTCCTGCCTGGCGACAACGGCGTGCCGAGGCGGGATGGGCGGGGCGGCGCACGGATCAAGCGACACGGGCGGAGACAGCACGCCACGGGCATGGGGCAGCCGTACCGAAGAGTCGCGCGGTATCCGACCGCAAGCCGATCGCAGGCGAACCGCAAGCGAAGCGAAGGCGCTCGCAGCGGGACCGCAGCCGGACCGCAGATCGAGCGCAACCGTGTAGAGGCAGGCTGAAGCCCATGGAGAACGACGGGTCCGCGACCACGTCGGCTCACTCGTTCCGCTCCCCCGTCTCCAGCGGGGGAGCACCCACCCCGCAGTTCACCCGGCACTCGGGGTGGACCTGAGGATGGCGCGGACGACGGATACCGACGGCCGCGATCACCGCGCCGACCACCAGGATCGCCGCGCACATGGGCATCGCCCGCCCGAAGGTCGCGTCGAACTGCGCGGCCGAGCGGTAAGCCTCCGGGCCCATGCCCGCCAGCAGCGGCAGCGCCGCCACCGCCAGCAGCCCGGCCGCGCGGGCCGCCGCGTTGTTGACCCCGCTGGCGATGCCCGCGCGAGCGGTGTCGACGGAGGCCAGCACGGTGGCGGTCAGCGGGGCCACCAGGGTCACCATGCCCGTACCGAGGACCAGCAACGCAGGTAGGACATCGAGGAGATATGAAGGATGTGGACCCACCCGAACCATCAGCAGCATGCCCAGCGCCGCGAGCAAGGGCCCCACGGTCAGAGGGATCCGGGGCCCGATCCGCTCCGCCAGCGCGCCCGAGCGCGCGGAGAAGAGCAGCATCAGCACGGTCGTGGGCAGCAGAGCGACACCGGCCATCAGAGCCGAGTAGCCCGAGACGACCTGGAGTTGCAGCGCCACGAGGAAGAAAAAGCCGCCGAGCGCCGCGTAGACACACAGGGTCACCAGGTTCACCACGGTGAAGAGCCGCGACTGGAAGAGGGAGAGCGGGAGCATCGGCTCCGGCACGCGCCGCTCGACGAGGACGAAGGCCACACCCGCCAGTATCCCCGCGACCCCGGCCCACCAGGCCGTGTCGATCAGTGCGTAGGTGGTCAGGCCGAGGGTCGCGGCGCCGAGGGCCGCACCGAGGACGTCGAAACGGGCGTGGCCACCGCCAGGGTCGCGGGACTCGGGTACATGACGCAGGGCGATCGGCACACAGAGCGCGGCGAGCGGCACATTGATCAGGAAGACCCAGCGCCATCCGGGGCCGTCGACCAGCCAGCCCCCGACGAACGGTCCGATCGCCGCGCCGATGCCACCGAAGCCGGACCAGAGCCCAACCGCGCGCGACCGGTCGTCCGGGTGAAAGCTCGCCTGGATGATCGCCAGCGATCCCGGAGTGAGCAGCGCACCACCGATGCCCTGGAGGGCGCGGGCGAGGACAAGCAGTTCCCCGGTGGGCGCGATCCCGCAGAGCAGCGAGCCGATGGCGAACCACACCACGCCGAGGACGAAGATGCGGCGGCGGCCATAGCGGTCGCCGAGGGCACCGCCGAGCAGGATCAGGGCGGCGAGGGTGAGGGTGTAGGCGTTGACGATCCACTGAAGGACCGACATATCAACGTCGAGGTCATCGCCGATATGCCGGAGGGCGACGTTGACCACGGTGGAGTCCAGCATGGCCATGCTGGAGCCGAGAACGGTGGTGAGGACGACCCAGCGGCCGGTGGCGCTACGGAGGCGGATGCCGGGGAACCCGGCGGCTTCGAGGTCTCCGGCTGCCATGGAGGTCCGGGACGCCCCGGAGTCTCCGGCGCCGTCGGAGGCCCCGGCGGAGGCGCCGGAAGCAGCGGGACGCGCGGCACGGGGCTCCCCGGGATCGGCACCAGAGCCAGGACCAGCCCACCCACCGGACTCATCAGACCCATCAGATCCGCGCGCCTCGCCGCTCCCCGTGCTGGCACCTTCCGGACGGTCCTCCATACCCGGATCATCGCAGCGCGCCGGGCTTCCGACGACCCGAGCGGCATGGCCAATCCCCGGGCCGTGCCCTCACTCCGTGTGTCCGCGCTCGCCGTCAGCCTCGTTCCCCTGCTCGCTTCCCTTCTCGCCACCAGGCTCGTGTCCGCCTTCGCCACTGGCCTTGTGTCCGCCTTCGCCACTGGACCCGGCGCAGCTCCCGGCGGCACCGCCGAGGCCGCCCACCGCTCACATCAGCCGACGCACCGCCTGTATCAGCGCCTCCACCCCTCGTTCCGCCTTCGGCCTCGGGCACCCGACGTTCAACCGGACATGGCCCTCGCCCTCCGGTCCGTACACCGATCCCGGCATGATCGCCACCCGCTCGCGGTCGATCAGCTCGCGCTGGAGGGCTGCCTCCGGCACCCCGAGCGGACGCAGGTCTATCCAGGCGAGGTAGCCCGCCTGCGGCGGGACCCAGCCCAGCTGAGGAAAAGCGTCGGCGAGGCGCCGCTCCACCATGCGCAGGGTGCCCGTGACATAGGCGTCCAGGGCGCCGAGCCAGTCCGCACCCCGCCGGTACGCGGCGATATGGGCGCTCAGCGAGAGGACGGCCGGAGAGGCGAGCCCCTCAGCGGTCGTCATCCGGCGCAGGAACTCGGCATGGTCGTCCGGGTCGCCGACTATCCCGTACGAGCCGCTGAGTGCGGGAAAGTTGAACGCCTTGCTGGCGGAGGTGATCAGCGCCCAGCGGCCGGAGCCGAACCGGGTCCACGGCAGGTGCCGCAGCCCACCGGCGGTCCCCGGGTGCACGAGATCGGCGTGGATCTCGTCGCTCACCACCGCGACTCCGTGGGTCCGGGCCAGCTCCGCCGTGCGGGTCAGCTCGGCCTCGGTCCACACCCGTCCGGTCGGGTTGTGGGGCGAGCAGAGGACGAGCACCTTGCTGTCCGGACGGGCCAGCTCCACCGCCAGGGCGTCCATATCGCCGACGGGTACCCCCCGCAGCTCACGACCGAGCCCGAGAACGGCTTTGCGGAACCCGTCGTACACAGGAGTGTGGACGACGACCCCGTCACCCGGTTCGGTCCACATCCGCAGCAGTTGGGAGAGCTGGTTGAGCACCGACGGCGCGTAGACGAGCCGGTCGGTGTCGATGGCCGTGTCGTGGCGGAGCGCGAACCAGTCGCGGACGGCGGAGAGGAAGTCCTCGTGCCGCCAGTCGGTGTAGCCGAAGACGCCGTGGTCGATCCGGGACCGCAGCGCGTCCAGCACCTCAGGTGGCGAGGCGAAGTCCATGTCGGAGATGGTGAACGGCAGCAGCCCCGGAGTGCCGAAGCGGTCGGCGACGCCGTCCCACTGCACGGACCAGGTGCCACGCCGGTCGACCGGGGTGTCGAAGTCGTACGCGGCCATCGTGGAGCCTCTCCCTGCTCGGTACCGCTCTGGTGGGGACATGCGGCGGGCCCGGCACGTCCCCTCCACGAGGGAGGAGCCGCACCGGGCCCGTACCGGAACCCGCGGTGCCGGTGTGGCGGTCCCGCGGAACCGCCGTCCCGGTTCCGGGTGCCGCGGAATCGGTTACTTCAGCTTGTTCCCCGCCGAGCGCAGCGAGCCGCACGCCTCGGCGACACGCTGGGCCATGCCGGCCTCGGCGAGCTTGCCCCAGGTGCGGGGGTCGTACGTCTTCTTCGAGCCGACCTCGCCGTCGACCTTCAGGACACCGTCGTAGTTCGAGAACATGTGCCCCACGACCGGACGTGTGAAGGCGTACTGCGTGTCGGTGTCGATGTTCATCTTGACCACACCGTTCTCCAGCGCGGTCGCGATCTCCTCGTCGGTGGAGCCGGAGCCCCCGTGGAAGACGAAGTCGAACGGCGACGTCTTGCCGTAGCGCTCGCCCACACCCTGCTGGAGGTCCTTCAGCAGCTCCGGGCGGAGGACGACGTTGCCCGGCTTGTACACGCCGTGCACATTGCCGAAGGAGGCGGCCAGCAGATAGCGGCCCTTCTCCCCGAGGCCGAGCGCCTCGGCGGTGCGCAGGGCGTCGTCCACGCTGGTGTACAGCTCGTCGTTGATCTCGTGGGTGACGCCATCCTCCTCGCCACCGGTCGGGGTGATCTCGACCTCAAGAATGATCTTGGCGGCGACGGCCTGGGCCAGCAGCTCCTGGGCGATGGACAGGTTGTCGGCCAGGGTCTCGGCGGAGCCGTCCCACATGTGCGACTGGAACAGCGGGTTCTCGCCGCGCGCGACCCGCTCGGCGGAGACGGCGAGCAGCGGGCGGACGAAGCCGTCGAGCTTGTCCTTCGGGCAGTGGTCGGTGTGCAGGGCGACCGTCACGTCGTACTTGCTGGCGACGATGTGCGCGAACTCGGCCAGCGCGACGGCGCCGGTCGCCATGTCCTTGCTGTGCTGGCCACCGAGGAACTCGGCACCACCGGTCGAGATCTGGATGATGCCGTCGCTCTCGGCCTCCGCGAAGCCGCGCAGCGCAGCGTGCAAGGTCTGGGAGGAGGTCACATTGATGGCCGGGTAGGCGAACTTGCCTGCCTTCGCCCGGTCGAGCATCTCGTTGTAGACCTCAGGGGTTGCGATGGGCATCTGTCCGCTCCTTGGGATGTGCGGGTTGCGATATGAAGGCCCTGACCTGGGGGCGACGTCATCGTCGGCCCCCATCTTCGCAGACGCCCGCCAGGACTCCACCCCGCCCGGTCTGTACTGGTACGGGAGGCAACTCCTGATTCACACACTGTGTCCGTTCCAGAACAGACGTGGCTGATACGCCCCGGCCCGGCTCACCCGCCGGGACGCCGCCCTCCATGGCCCACCGGCCCCGGTGCCACAGAGACAGGCCCGGTCCCGGGCGGTGGGCACCCCCCACCGCCCGGGGAACAGCCTGCTCAGCACGGGTGCGAACCGGAGCGCTCAGCGGAACGTTCCGCGGGCTACCACCCTGCGACCACGACCACGACCACGGCCACGACCGTGACCGTGACCGTGACCCACAGACCGGCAGACCGGCAGACCGAGGATCAGGCCAGGCCCAGCTCGGCCAGGGAGTAGGCGTAGAGGTAGGGGACACCAGCCGTGGTGCTGATCTTCTCGCCCGCGCCGGTCGCCCGGTCCACGATGGTGGCCACCGCGACCACCTCGCCCCCGGCCTCCCGCACCGCCTCGACGGCGGTCAGCGGGGAGCCGCCCGTGGTCGAGGTGTCCTCCACCACCAGGCAGCGACGGCCCGCGATGTCGGGGCCCTCCACCCGGCGCTGCATGCCGTGCGCCTTGGCCGCCTTCCGCACCACGAAGGCATCGACCCGGCGGCCGCGCCCGGCGGCCGCGTGCAGGATCGAGGTCGCCACGGGGTCGGCGCCGAGGGTGAGGCCGCCGACGCAGTCATAGTCCAGGTCGGCGGTCAGCTCGCTCATCACCTGGCCGACCAGGGGGGCCGCCGCGCCGTCCAGCGTGATCCGGCGCAGGTCCACGTAGTAGTCGGCCTCACGACCCGAGGAGAGGATCACCTTGCCGTGCACCACGGCCTTGTCCTTGATCTGCTGGAGCAGCTCAGCACGTACGTCACTCATGCCCCTGAGCTTATGCCCCGCATCGGCGAGCACCGCCCCACCCGGGGCGCGCCCGGGGGAAGCCGCGGCGAAGGCCGGGGGAAGCCACTCCTCCCCGGCCCGCCCGGGCCGCTGCCGGATCACCGGCGGTCAGTCCTGCCCGGCACCGATGTCCCGTCGGCTCGCACGCGCCGCGCGCCGACTCCTCCTCGCCGTCCGGGCGGCTCGCACCCGGCTCGCCCTTGGCCGCCGCTCAGAGTCGGCGCCAGGTCCAGGTCGTGGAGGTCTCCAGCGGGTCGATGGGGGTCACGAGCCGGGGGTGGGTGTTGAGCCCGTTCGGCGGCCCGGACTGGGGCTCGACACAGACGGCCTCGTCCTGCTCGTCGTAGACCACGACCCACGCCGCGGGGCTGGTGACCCTCAGCTCCAGCTGTCCGGGCCAGCTCAGGGTCGCGTCCACCCCGTCGGGCATCCCGAAACAGTCGTCCCAGGGGCCGGGGAGCGGGGTGATCCGGTGGCCGGTCGGCAGATGGTCCTCGCCGCGTTCCTCCTGCCAGGCGGCGTCGAAGTCGATCCGTACGTCCTCACCACCGAGGTTCCGCAGGAACCACGGGTGCCAGCCCGCCTGCGCCGGAAACGACTCGTCGTAGGTCTCCACGCCCATCGTGAGCGTCAGGGAGTCCTCCGTCAGCTCGACGGTCTGGGTGACGACTCCGGTATACGGCCAGGGCTCGCCCAGTTCGTAGGTGAAGACCACCGAGGCCGACGTGGTGTGCGCGGTGCGCCAGACGGTGTCCCGGCCGGTGCCGTGGATGGCGTGTGGCGGGGAGTTCAGGGGGAGCTGACGGACCGTCGCCCCGTCGAGGAACCGCCCATCGGCGACTCGTCCGCACCACGGCACCATCGGGAAGCAGCCATACCGCTCACCCTGGCGCAGCAGCTCCGTGCCGCCCACGGCCAGGCTGGTGACCCGGCAGCCGTTGTGCGGATCGACGGTCAACTCGACGTCTCCGGCGACCAGCCGGACGCTCTTCTCGCTGCTACTCACCCCACGACAGTAACCGCCCCCAGGGTCACATGCGGCGCCGTAGGGCCCGGCGCACCACGACGGCCGAGACCAGCGCCAGCGCGGCCGCTGGGGCCAGCCACCGTACGGGGAGGACCGGCCCGCCCTCGTTCGGCGCGGGAGTGGGGGCGTAGCGTCCGCGCGGTGGCGCGTGGTCGACCTCCTCGGCGCTGCGGCCGATCATGGTGCGCCGCGCGTGCGCGGCCTCGCTGGGCGGCTCCCCGGGCAGGGCCCCGAAGGGGTCCGCACCCTGACCACCCTCCCCAACAACCTCATCGGCCCCGTCGTCCACACCATCATCAACGCCGCCATCGACGCCATCGCCATAAGCGTCCGTCAGCCCGGACAGATCCGTGAAGTCGGCGAAATCGGGTTCGTCGCCCAGTTCCCCCTCCTCGAAGTCGGTCTCGGAGTCCGGCCCCAGCGAGGGCGGGGGCACGGGCGTCTCGAACACGGCCCCGCCAGACCGCCGCCCCTCCGCCGAGGAGTCGTCAGGGGCTCCTCCACGCTGCCCCGGCGCCCCGGGGGCCACGGATCCCTCAGCCGCCTGAGGATCCTTCGCCGCCCCGTCCGCCCCGTCCGCCCCCGCCGGCCCCGACGCACCCGTCCCCGGGTCCGTCCCCGGACCGTTCGGCGCACCCGCCCACGTCACGCCCGATACGGAGTCGTCGCCGCCCTCGGCCACACCCCCGTTCCCCATGGTCGGCTCGGCCGTCCCCGCAGCCGTCTCCTCGGTCGCCGCGGGCTCGTCCTCGCCGACCAGGCCCCGTCGCTCGGCGTCGGCCACACTGACCGGACCAGGGGCCTCCGCCGTGGCGTCAGGGGCCGGGGAGGCTTCGATCGCCACCTCCGCGAGCCGTGCGGCACAGCGGTCCAGCAGGCGGCGCGCGGTCTGCCCGGCGACGCCCTCCGGCAGCCCGGCCAGCCTGCCCGCCGCCTGCACCACCCCGTTGAGCAGCAGCTTCGTACCATGCTTGGCATCATCCGCCGACGGAATCGGACGGATCTTCAGGGAGCAGCTCACCGAGCCACCACCACGCGCCTCCGCGCCCTCACCGGTGACCGTGAAGCCCTCACCGTCCTCGACCACGTCGAGGGTGCCCCGGTAGGTGATGGAGTGGTTTCCGGCACGGACCTTGAGCCGTCCGGTCAGGGGTCCGTCCGCCGCGTCGGCGGCGTCCCGCTGAAGGCCCGGTACGCAGCGGGCCAGCCGCACACGGTCGCGCAGCACCTCTCGTACGGCCTCAACCGGAACCGGAACAAACACCTCGTGGTCCATGGAAACCGAGCCTACCCAGCGGTGCCACGGACGTCTGCCTTTCGTCCGGCGCCTTGCCACCCGCCGGGGCCGCCCCGCCGGATCCCACGCCCCGGCGACGGCGCCCGCGCCCGCGCTCAGTCCCCGTACCTCGGATGGACCAGGGTCGACGGCGGCAGACCGGACAGCCGGGTCCGTTCGGCGTCCCAGCCATCCGTGGCGAGCGAGGCGCGGGTGAGCGAGCGCAGCGCGGGCGCGGCGGGGTCGAGGCCGAGCGGCGGGGGCTCCCCGGGCGCGGCGAGCAGAAATCCCCAGTCACCAGGCGACGGCGCGGTGCGGGCGGGCCGGTCGGCACCGTCCACGAACCCCGGGAGCCTCCCGGTGGCGCGGTAGGGGGTGGTCGCGAGCCCGGCGGCGCGCAGGGTGGCGTCGACGGTCCAGTACGTCTGGGTACGGGAGGCGAGTGGCCCCGCGTGGACGACGATCCGGCCGCCGTCGGCGACCACCCGGGTGAGCAGCCCGTAGAACTCCAGTGAGTAGAGCTTGGCGCTCAGGCTCAGTCCCGGGTCCGGCAGGTCCAGGATCACCACGTCATGGCCGGGGCGCGGGGAGCGCAGCCAGTCGAACACGTCGCCGGTGGCCACGCGTAGCCGGGGGTCGGTGAGCGCCCGTTCGTTGAGCGCGGCGAGCGCGGGGTCGGTACGGGCGAGGCGGACCACGCCGGGGTCCCCTTCGACGACGGTCACCGAGGCGACACCGGGATAGCGGAGCACCTCGCGGGCGGCCAGCCCGGTGCCCCCGCCGAGGATGAGGACCCGCCCGTGCCGACCGAGCATCGCGGGGTGGACCAGGGCCTCGTGATAGCGGTGCTCGTCCCGTTCGCTCACCCTCAGCCGCCCGTCGAGGAAGAGGTCGAGCGGGCCGCCGGGCGGGCCGGTGAGGACCACCTCCTGGGTGTCGGTGCGGACGGCGACCCGCACCTGGTCGCCGTAGACCGCGCGGCGGGCGGCGGCCTCGAAGTGGTCCACCAGCGCGGCCGCGGTGCCCAGCAGCGCCAGCACGGTCAGATTGGCCACCAGCAGGAGCAGCCGTGACCTCGGCCGCAGATCGTGCCGGAAGAGCCAGAGCACCAGTGAGCCGCCGACAAGGGCGTTGACCGCGCCCGTCACCAGCCCGCTGGTGAGCTGCCCCAGCCAGGGCAGCAGCAGGAACGGGAAGGCGAGCCCGCCGACGAGCGCCCCGACGTAGTCGGCGGCGAACAGGTCGGCGACCGTGCCCTCCGCGTCGCGCCGTGAGATCCGCTGGATCAGCGACATCAGCAGCGGGATCTCGGCGCCGATGAGGACGCCGATGGCGAGCGAGAACGCGACCAGGACCAGCCGGGAGCCACCGGTCCACGCGAACGACGCGTACAGCACCATCGCCGAGGTGCCGCCGACCAGCGCCAGCGCCAGCTCCAGCAGTCCGAAGCCGACGGCGGCGCGGCAGCGCAGGCGTTTGGCGAGCAGGGAGCCGACACCCATGGCGAAGACCATCAGCGACAGCACCACGGACGCCTGGGTGACGGAGTCGCCGCTCAGATAGGAGGCGAGGGCGACCAGCTCCAGTTCGTAGACCAGACCGCAGGCGGCGCAGACGAACACCGTCACCAGGATGAGATTGCGGCCCGCCGCGGGTCGCACCGGCAGGTGTACCGGTCCCTTGGGCGGTGACAACTGCGGGTGCTGGTCAATCATGCAGTAACGCTACGTCACACCCCCCATGCGGCCGGTCACCCACACGTGTGCACCTGCCCCCTGGTGAACCCCTTTGGAGCCCGCCCGGCGGGCGCGGGGCTACGACAGCGCGGCGGTGCGTGACCGCCCGGCGCGCGAGCCGTCGGAGACGGCGCCCACCCGTGTGCGCGTCACCACGAGTCGGCCTTCCTGCGGGTAGGCGTGCCAGGTGCGCCACCGCACCTGCCCCTCGTGGCCGCGCTGGGCCATCATCGCCGTGAAGGCGTGCGGGGAGCCGGGGAACGTCCCGGCCAGCGAGTGGGGGTGGTCGGCGACCAGGGCGAGCAGCTCCTGGGCCCGCCCGGCGAAGGAGCCCTCGGAGAGCGTCTCGACGCGGGCGGCGAACTCGTACTCCCAGTCACCGACGCGCTTGGCGACGCCGAGCGGGAGCGGTGTGCTGCTCCCGGGCATACAGGCGACGGTCTCGGAGCACCTGCCGCGGCGTTCCTCCAGCAGCACTTGGTGGGAGGCGCCGAGCAGCCTCAACTGGAGCTTGGCTCCGGACAGTTCGAGATCGAGGACGGCCAGGGCGGGCAGCGGCTCCCGACCGAGCGCCCAGGCGAGGTCGTCGGCACGGGTGTCGGTATACGCGGTCTTGAGGGTCGTGAGCATGGGTCGGCTCCGCAACACGCTTCGGCGGTGGACGGACACGTGGACCTGAAGAGTGCGCCCCTGAGCGGGAGGTGGGGGGAAGGTGGGGGACCGCGGCTCGGGGCCGGTAGGGCCGGCTTGAGCGCTGGTTGGTTCCAACAGGTTCCGTCAGCGACTGAATCATGAAGTACGCGGCGCTCACAGCGTTTTTACCCAACTTGAAGGGGTTTCCATCCGCTAGGGGGCCTTGCGGTTCAACTGTTCAACAACTTCGGGCGCCCTGCGTGCGCCGGGGTAAACACTCCACCTGGCACACACCGCCCATGCCTCCTCTCACGCCTCCCCCGGCCACCCGCGGACGACCGCCGTCGCACGCCCGCGGACCGCCCCACAGGTGCCGGACACCCGCCCTCGGCCACGGAGGGGCGCGCCCCGCGCGCGAGCCCACCACGCGCCCCCAGGCCCCGGCCACCGCACCGCAGCGGGCCGACCCACCACACCCCCGCGCCCCTGACCACCGCACCGCCAGGAGCCCCCATGCGCGGCGGACCCGCAGCCGCCGACAGAGCCCCGGCAAGAACCTCTGGCCGCCACGAGCCCCCGCCAAAGCACCACCGACAGAGCGAGGACCCCCCGACAGGGGCCGTCGCCCACGCCTCGGAGGCACCAGCCCCGCACACCGCGGAGCGCGCCCCCCTGCGCTATTCCGCAGGAGCGCGCGCTCGCGTCGCGCACCGGCCGGGCCGGGCGGACCAGCTACCCCGTGTCAGCTGCCTCCGCCGCCACACCCCCCGCCCCCGCCGCCACACGACGACCCACCGGACGAGCACGACGATCCACCCGACGAACCACCGTCACCGGCCCACCAGCCGCCACTGCCGCTGTGGCTGCCACCGCCGCCCGTACCGCTCCAGGCCCCCGCCTGCCGCTTCCGGCCAACCCCCGACCGTCGGCGCATCAGCCCCAGCAGGGTGGCCACCAGCACGAACGGCACCACGAACGCGACGATCACAAAAGCTGTCATCATCGGCACCCCCTTTGTTTCCTCGTACTGTCCTCTCCCGGGGCGGGTCCGTGCGCCGTCGCGCGGCCTCTCGCCCCTTCCGGACGCTCTCGTGTGGGGGAGGGATCCCCCGGCCGTACGACCGCCAAAGCCGACTTGAGCAACTCCAGAGGTTCGCCCGAGGATGACCACCATGACGACCACGGAGAACCGGCCCCCGCTCAACCGGCGCCTCGCCGAGTTCGGCACCACGATCTTCGCCGAGATGTCGGCGCTCGCCGCGCGGACCGGCTCGATCAACCTCGGGCAGGGCTTCCCCGACACCGACGGGCCCGAGGAGGTACGGGAGGCCGCCGTACGGGCGCTGCGCGACGGACGGGGCAACCAGTACCCGCCCGGCCCTGGCGTCCCGGAGCTGCGCACCGCCGTCGCCGACCACCAGGCCCACCACTACGACCTGCGGTTCGACCCCGACACCGAGGTACTGGTGACGACGGGCGCCACCGAGGCCATCGCGGCCTCGCTGCTGGCGCTGCTGGAACCCGGCGACGAGGTCATCGCCCTGGAGCCCTACTACGACTCGTACGCCGCGTGCATCGCGATGGCGGGCGGCCGCCGGATCCCGGTCACCCTGCGTCCCCGGGACGGCGCCTACCGGCTCGACCTCGACGAGCTGCGGGACGCGGTGACCGACCGCACCCGGCTGATCCTGCTGAACACCCCGCACAACCCCACCGGCACGGTCCTGACCCGCGACGAACTCGCCGCCATCGCCGCGCTCGCCGTCGAGCGCGATCTGCTGGTGATCACGGACGAGGTCTACGAGCACCTCGTCTTCGAGGGCGAGCACGTGCCGATCGCGACCTTCCCGGGGATGCGGGAGCGCACGGTCACCATCGGCTCGGCGGGCAAGACGTACGCGTTCACCGGCTGGAAGGTCGGCTGGGTGACCGCCGCCCCGGAGCTGGTCACGGCGGTCCGCTCGGCCAAGCAGTTCCTGACCTATGTGTCGGCGGGCCCCTTCCAGTACGCCATCGCCGAGGCGCTGCGCCTGCCCGACAGCTACTACGACGGCCTGCGCGCCACCCTCCGCGCGGGACGCGACCTGCTGACGGCGGGCCTCGCCGACGCCGGGTTCACCGTCTACCGGCCCGCGGGCACCTACTTCGTCACCACCGACATCCGCGGTCTCGGCGAGAGCGACGGCTTCGCGTTCTGCCGCGCCCTGCCCGAGCGCTGCGGGGTGGTCGCCATCCCCAACGCCGTCTTCTACGACCACCGCGAGGAGGGCGCGCCCTTCGTCCGCTTCGCCTTCTGCAAGCGGCCCGAGGTCCTCCAGGAGGCCGTCTCCCGGCTGCGCCGCCTCTGACCCGTACCGCCCGTCGCGTACGAGGGTGCCGCGCGGTAACGGGTCAGAGGCGGCACCCTCGTACGCGCCTCCAAAGAGCCGCGCCACGCCGCCACACGGCGGTATGGCGGGGCGGAGGCCGTTCAGCCGACCGGGTGGGAAGCGGAGGGAAAGTGGCCCCGTCGGGCGCACAGCGCTCGCGCGGGCGACCCCTGCGCCTGATGGTCGTTCAGGAGAACGACCCGTGTGTGCCGGAGGTGCCCCCTGTCCGCCGAGACCTTCGAGGAAACAGACGAGGCAGCGGCGGCGGACACCCGGTCCGGGTCACGGTGGCGCGCCGCCCTGGCGCGCGCCGCTCCGGCGCTCGGGCTCTTCGCGGCGGCACGGCTGACCGGGCTGCTGGTGATGGCCTGCTGGTCCTGGCACATCAAGCGCCCCCCGCGCCGCACCCTGGCCCGTTCCTGGGACTCCGACTGGTACATGCTGATCGCCGAGCACGGCTACGGGCGCGTGCTGCGCTGGCCGGACGGAGCCGTCCAGAGCGATCTGGCGTTCTTCCCGCTCTATCCCGGGCTCATCCGGACGGTCACCCACGCCCTCCCCATCACCAGCGGCACGGCGGGACTGCTGCTCTCCTGGACCGCGGCCGGGGCGGCGGCCTGGGGTGTCTACGCGGTCGGCGAGCGGCTCCATGGACGGCGGGTGGCGACCGTCCTGGTGGTGCTCTGGGGGCTGCTGCCGCACGCGATCGTGCTCTCCATGGCCTACACCGAGCCCGTGTGCACCGCTCTGGCGGCCTGGTCCCTCTACGCGGTCCTCACCCACCGCTGGCTGTGCGCGGGCCTCCTGGCGGCGCTGGCGGGCTTGGCGCGCCCCAATGGGGTCGCGGTGGCGGCGGCAGTGGTCGTCGTGGCCCTCTGCACGCTGCTACGGCGGCGCGAACGCCGCCCCCTGCGTCTCGTGGCGGGCGCGGCACTGGCCCCCGCGGGCTGGTGCGGCTATGTGCTGTACGTAGGGGCGCGCGAAGGCGACCTCCTCGGCGGCTACTTCTCCGTCCAGCGGGGCTGGACCTCCACCTTCGACCTCGGCGCGGGGTCGCTGCGCGTGGTGCGCGACATCGTGCTGCGGCCCGCGGCGCTGCCCCTGGTGGTCGCGCTGACGATCGTGGTGGTCTCGATGGCCCTCTTCGCGCTGCTGGCGCTGGACCGGCCGCCGCTCGCGCTGCTCGTCTACACCGGGGTCCTGGTGCTGATCACCGTCGGCGGCTCGGGCTTCTTCGAGTCCAAGCCCCGTTTCCTGCTGCCCGCCTTCCCGCTGCTGCTGCCGGCGGCGCGGGCCCTGGCACGGGCCCGGCCAGGCACGGTGGCCGTGGTGACCACCGCCCTGGCCGGGCTCTCGTTCGCCTATGGGACGTATCTGCTGACGCTGTCCCCGATGGCGTTGTGACGCGTCACGGCACCAGGACACCGGACCCGGGTCGCGGCACCGGCCGGGATCCCGCGATGCCGCGCCGCGCCGGCACGCCAGCGCCTCGACGTACCTCAGCGGGAGGGCGCGTCAGGCGTCCTCGGCCGCCTTCTCCACGCCCGACGCGTCGTCGGCGCCCTCGGCGCCTTCCGTGCCCTCTGCGGGCTTCAGGCCGAGCTGCTCGACCAGCCACGCGTCGAACTCCATGGCGGCGCGCACCCAGCTCACGGTGGAGGAGACGAAGTGCTCCAGGCTCACACCGGTGCCGATGAGCATCTGCGCCTCACCGATGAGACGGATGGTGGCGGGCTCGCCCTCCTCCTCGTGGAGGTGGGTGTACACCTTCGGCCACAGGGTGCGGCGGTTCCAGTCGTCGATGGCGTCGAGGACCTTCGGGCGGTCCTCGACGGCCAGCGGACGGTCGTAGAACGTCCGGACCGAGAAGACCTGCTGCTCGGCCTCGCCGCGGAACATGAAGTAGGTGCGGAACTCCTCCCACGGAGCGGCGAGGTCACCCTCGTCGTCCACCACGTACTTGAGCTCCATCTGGTCGAGGAGCTGCTTCACCAGGTCCTGGTCGGGAACGACGGGGCCCGCCGGTCCTGTGGCCTGCTGCGGCTGGGGGCCCCCGAAGTTCGGAATCGAGGACGGATCGATGGTCACCGTGGATGTCCCTTCGTACGGATGCGGCCATCCTCCCCCATCACGGTCCGGAAGTGGCAACCACACCCCTGTTCCGTTCCGGCCCGTTCCCGGGCGGGCCCCACCCCGCCCGCGTCCCACCCACGACGGGCGCGGGTGGGACGCGAGCGGGGCGCGGCGGTCAGGCCGGGACGGGCCCCACGATCAGCCCGTCCTCGAAACGGTCCACCCGGACCGTGTCCCCGTCCTTGACCTCACCCGAGAGGATCTCCTTCGCCAGCCGGTCCCCGATCGCCGTCTGGATCAGGCGGCGCAGCGGCCGCGCGCCGTACGCGGGGTCGTTCCCCTCGTCCGCGAGCCACTCCAGCGCCTCGTCCGTGACCTCCAGGGCGAGCCGCCGATCGGCCAGCCGCTTCGCCAGCCGGTTGATCTGGAGCCGCGCGATCCGCCCCAGCTCGTCCTTGGTGAGCGCGGAGAAGACGACCAGATCGTCCAGCCGGTTGAGGAACTCGGGCTTGAAGGAGGCCCGTACCACCTCCAGGACCTGCTGCTTCTTCTCCTCGTCGCTGGTGAGCGGCTCCACCAGATACTGACTGCCGAGGTTGGAGGTCAGGATGAGGATGGTGTTACGGAAGTCGACCGTACGGCCCTGGCCATCGGTGAGACGGCCGTCGTCCAGCACCTGGAGCAGGATGTCGAAGACCTCCGGATGGGCCTTCTCCACCTCGTCCAGCAGCACAACGCTGTACGGGCGGCGGCGCACCGCCTCCGTGAGCTGTCCGCCCTCCTCGTACCCGACGTAGCCGGGGGGAGCGCCGACCAGCCGGGCCACGCTGTGCTTCTCGCTGTACTCCGACATGTCGATCCGGACCATCGCCCGCTCGTCGTCGAAGAGGAAGTCCGCCAGCGCCTTGGCCAGCTCGGTCTTGCCGACGCCGGTCGGGCCGAGGAAGAGGAAGGAACCGGTGGGGCGGTCGGGGTCGGCGATGCCCGCGCGGGTGCGCCGGACCGCGTCCGCGACCGCGCGCACCGCCTCGCCCTGGCCGATCAGCCGCCGGCCCAGCTCGTCCTCCATCCGCAGCAGCTTCTGGGTCTCGCCCTCCAGCAGCCGCCCGGCCGGGATCCCGGTCCAGGAGCCGACCACGTCCGCGATGTCGTCCGGGCCGACCTCCTCCTTGACCATCGTGTCGGTACGGGCCTCGGCCTCCGCCTCGGACGCCTCCGCCAGCTCCCGCTCCAACGCCGGGATCTCCCCGTACAGCAGCTTGGAGGCGGCGTCGAAGTCTCCGTCGCGCTGGGCGCGTTCGGCCTGGCCGCGCAGCTCGTCGAGGCGCTCCTTCAGCTCGCCGACCCGGTTGAGGCCCTGCTTCTCCTTCTCCCAGCGCGCGGTGAGCCCGCGCAGCTCCTCCTCCCGGTCAGCGAGATCGCGGCGGAGCTTCTCCAGCCGCTGCCGGGAGGCGGGGTCGGTCTCGTTCTTGAGCGCCAGCTCCTCCATCATCAGCCGGTCGACGGAGCGCTGGAGCTCGTCGATCTCGACCGGCGAGGAGTCGATCTCCATCCGCAGCCGGGAGGCGGCCTCGTCCACCAGGTCGATCGCCTTGTCGGGCAGGAAGCGCGAGGTGATGTAGCGGTCGGAGAGGGTGGCGGCGGCCACCAGCGCGGAGTCGGCGATCTGGACCTTGTGGTGCGCCTCGTACCGCCCCTTGAGACCGCGCAGGATGGCGATGGTGTCCTCGACGGACGGCTCGGCGACCAGCACCTGCTGGAAACGGCGCTCCAGCGCCGGGTCCTTCTCGATCCGCTCGCGGTACTCGTCGAGCGTGGTCGCGCCGACCATGCGCAGCTCGCCCCGGGCGAGCATCGGCTTCAGCATGTTGCCCGCGTCCATCGCGGAGTCGCCGCCCGCGCCCGCGCCGACGACCGTGTGCAGTTCGTCGATGAAGGTGACGATCTGGCCGTCGCTCTCCTTGATCTCGGAGAGTACGGTCTTGAGCCGCTCCTCGAACTCACCCCGGTACTTCGCGCCCGCGACCATGGCGCCGAGGTCCAGCGAGACCAGCCGCTTGTCCCGCAGGGACTCCGGTACATCCCCCTTGACGATCCGCTGGGCGAGTCCCTCGACCACGGCGGTCTTGCCGACGCCGGGCTCACCGATGAGGACGGGGTTGTTCTTCGTACGGCGGGAGAGGACCTGGACCACCCGGCGGATCTCCTGGTCCCGCCCGATGACGGGGTCGAGCTTGCCCTCGCGGGCGGCGGCGGTGAAGTCGGTGCCGAACTTCTCCAGCGCCTTGTACTGCCCCTCGGGGTCGGCGGTGGTCACCCGGCGGGTGCCCCGGACGCCCTGGAACGCCTCCAGCAGCTTCTTGGCGGTGGCCCCCTGCCCGGAGAGCACCTCGGCGGCGGGGCCACCCTTCTCGGCGAGGCCGATCAGCAGGTGCTCGGTGGAGAGGTACTCGTCGCCGAGCTTCCTGGCACGCTCGGAGGCGTCCGCTATGACGGCGAGGAAGTCGCGGTTGGGCTGCGGCGGTGCGACGGTGGAGCCCGTGACACTGGGCTGCGCGGCGAGCACCCGTTCGGCACCTGACCGCAGGGCGGCCTGGTCGGCGCCGACGGCGGCCAGCAGATCCACGATGTTCTCGTTGTCCTGACCGGTCAGAAGCGCGAACAGCAGATGGGCGGGGGTGAGATCGGGGTGTCCTGCGGACACCGCGCGACTGGTGGCGGCGTTGATCGCGTCCCGGCTCTTGTTGGTCAGCTCGGCGTCCACGTGCGGTTTCTCCTCCTAGCTGGGTGTTTCTCGCAGGCGAGCGAGGGCCTCTCTCCACACTGACTCAGTCAACCTGCATAAAGTTGAGTCTATTCCACTCAACCCGGATTGGCCATCCGACGGGGCCGCCCGGCAGTGAGGCCCTAGGCTGGCGCCATGGCCTTGGACCTGCGGAATCTTCCCCTCGACTACCTGGCGTTCTGGCGCGAGCGCCATGTGTGCACGCTGACCACACTCCGCCCGGACGGCAGTCCTCATGTGGTGCCGGTGGGGGTGACCTTCGACCCGGAGGCCGGTCTCGCGCGCGTCATCACCGGCAAGTCCAGCCGCAAGGTGCGCAATGTGCTGGAGTCCGCGGATCCGCTCGGGCCGCGGGTCGCCGTCTGCCAGCTGGAGCGCGCCAGCTGGGCGACGCTGGAGGGCCGGGCTCGGATCCGTACCGAACCGGAGCGGGTCGCCGACGCCGTACGCCGCTACGCGGAGCGGTACGAACGCGTACCGCGCGAGAACCCCGAGCGGGTGGTCATCGAGATCACCGTCACCCGCGCCCTCGGCTCCGTACGGCCCCTGCCTCCCGCGGCCTGAGGGCGCGCCGGCGCACACCCATCGGAGGAGCGGCGCACACGAGCCGGTCCATGACGGCGCGCGCCCGCGGACACACACGGCGCGTACCTGGGCGGCGCGGACCGGCGCGCGACCGGGACGGGCGGCCGGAAGAACCCGCGGCACGGCGGGGGCGAGCGGTCACGGCGGAGACACACGGGGAAGGGCGGACACCTGGGGTACCCGGGACACCCGAGACGCCTGTGACACCCGGGTGGGGAGAGGCTGCGGCGAAAGCGGCAAGGGCGGGGAAAGCACAGCGGCGCCATCGCGTTTCAGGTCCGCGATGACGCCGCTGTGTGGGGGAAGCACCTGAGCGACTTGGAACGACGGGGGAATCGCTCAGGCACTGCGGGGGGTGGCGGTGATGGAATCGGGCTCGACCATCTGGTGGTCGCGCTGGTCGAGGTTGACAAAAATCATTCCGTACCGGATGGCGCAACGGACTGGCTGTGGCGCCCCTCGCGGCCGACGGAGGCACCGGTAGGCGCGGACGTCCTCGTCCTCTTCGCGCGCCACGACGATCGGCTCGCCGAACAGGGTGACCATCAACGAGTCGCCACGGTGGGGGATTGCCGTGACGAGGTCGATGAAATGCCACCCCGAGCGGTAGGCCGTGGCCATCTCACGCCGGAAGACCCGGTCGTCCGGTGGAACGGTCATGCTTCTGCGCTATCGCGCGGAGGGACAACACCCCAGGAGGGT
The DNA here is from genome assembly GCF_042800315.1 of Streptomyces sp. NPDC057638. Lineage (NCBI taxonomy): Bacteria > Bacillati > Actinomycetota > Actinomycetes > Kitasatosporales > Streptomycetaceae > Streptomyces > Streptomyces sp. NPDC057638. The sequence continues at coordinate 1,684 of NZ_JBHVHF010000028.1, read as the reverse complement.
TCGCCAGGCGTGGTCGGAACCGACGCCGGGTTCACGCCACCCCAGGAAGGCTCCCCGGTGGCCTCCTGTGGGCCCGAAACGCCCCACGAAGGCTCGCCCGTGGACGCCGCCACTGTCTCGACGGGAGTGCCACCACCCCAAGAGGGCTCGCCGGATGCCACCGCGCCTAGCGCGGCCGCCGCTATGGCAAGAGCACAAAGAGCACGTAGCGTCCTAGACATGGGTGATCTCCACCTCTTTTGATCATTCCTCCTCCCCCGCGCATAAGACGATGTCTCACTCCGAACGCTTGCACCAGCGACGGCAGGCATCATGTTCCTGTAATGCAGGAACATGAGGGGGTGCATATGACGTCTAATGAGGGCGAATCCGGACACCCTCACGCGGACGGCGAACTGTGCGAGGCGGGGAAAAGTCTTTACATCGCCGCCCTGCGTACCGGTCGTATCGCCCGGTCCGAAGCGGAACCCACACCATGTCTCTTCGATCTCGCCCTGCTCCACCGGGATCCTGACGACCCTCAGTGGCTGCGTCCCGTCCCACCGACCACCGCGCTGACGCAGCTCATACACCCCATCGAGCGGGAGATCCAGGAGAGGAGACGGCGTACGGTCGCCCTGACCGACGCTCTTGAGCCATTCATGGCGTACACGGCCCAGAATTCCACGGTCCCGCAGGGGATAACCGTCCTGGAGGGCCTCAACCGCATCAACACAACACTCGATCAAGTCACCGCGGACTGCACCGAGGAGCTGCTCACCGTGCAGCCGGGCAGCGGACGGCAGCCGCACATCCTGGAGAAGGCGCTGCGCCGGGTCGAGCCGCTGATCGAGCGCGGCGTACGGATGCGCACGCTCTACCAGCACACCGCGCGGCACCACCCGACCACGCTCGCCTACATGGAGCGGGTCGGTCCGGCCGGGGTCGAGGTCCGCACCCTGGAAGAGATAATCGACCGCCTGATCATCGTCGACCGCAAGGTCGCCTTCATCCCGGCGAGCAGTGACCGGCTCTCCGCGCTGGAGCTGCGGCACAAGGGGATCGTCGAGTATCTCGTGGGCGTCTTCGAACAGTTCTGGCTCCATGGACTGCCCTGGGAGGAGCCGCTGTCCTACGGTCCCGACCTGGACGGGGTGACCGGGGTACAGCGCTCCATCGCCAAGCTCCTGGTGGAGGGGCATGTCGACGAGGCCATCGCCCGGCGGCTGGGGATGAACGTCCGCACCTGCCGGGCCCATATCGCCAAACTCGGCTCCTCGCTGGGCAGCGGCAGCCGCACCCAACTGGGCTATCTCATCGCACAGTCGAGGATCCTGGAGCACGACTCCTGAGAGACGCGCGGGGACACGGGGACACGCGGCCCCGAACGCGACAGCACGACAGCACGGCACGGGCACGGGGAGACCACGGGGAACGGGGGAAGCGCGGCGACGGGCACCGACGGGGCCACGGAGAGCGGCACGAGAAGGCGGGGCCGGCGGGCACACCGGGATCACCGCCCGCGCACGGGATGTCGCGGAACCGTCGCGCGCACCCACCGCAGACGGCCCCGGTGGACAACCGCGTCAGGCGACGAGCCGATCGGCACCACGACACGACATGGGGCGGGGCAGCGGCCTGACACACGTCGACGGAGCGATTGCGCACGCGAAGCGGTGGGGTCGCCCGCCCCCGGTTCCGGGGG
>NZ_JBHVHF010000027.1:0-43168 GCF_042800315.1 Streptomyces sp. NPDC057638 | reverse complement strand
CACTCACCGTGTCCGGGCCCTCGGGCGTGTACGGGAGCGTACGGAGGCGGGGAACCCTCCTCGTACGGAAGCGGAGGAAGCTGAGGAAGCGGCGCGGGCCGCTCGGCGGTGCCCGCGCGGTCCCGCCCGGCCTGCGGACGCCCGGCACTCCCCCGGGAGCCCAGGGTGGCGGACGTCGCGGGCCCCTCTCCCGGGGCCTCGCCCCGGTGGGAGGACGGCGCTGCCGCGCGGACACGGCCTACGGTGACAGCGGGGTCTCCCGGGCCAGCCGTTCGGCCAGGCGCTCCAGCAGGGGTCCCGCGTCGCGCAGGCAGCGCTCCGGGTCGGGCTCCAGGTCCAGCAGGGCGTAGGCGCGGGCGATGCCCACCCCGGCCAGCTCCGCCGGGGTCAGGGCGAGACGGCCGCAGACCGCGACCACCTCACGGCCCCGGGCGCGGGCGGCGGCGGCGACCCCGGCGGGGGCCTTGCCCTGGAGGGTCTGGGTGTCGAGGGAGCCCTCCCCCGTGATCACCAGGGTCGCCCGTTCCAGGGCCGCCGCGAAGCCGAGGACATCGAGGACGACCTCGATCCCGGGCCGCGCCCGCGCTCCGAGCACCGCCAGCGCCGCGTACCCCACACCACCGGCCGCCCCGGCGCCCCGGTCCGCCGCGCGCTCCGGGCCCAGCACCGAGGCGTAGTGGGCCAGGGCCGCGTCCAGCAGGGTGATGTCGTCGGCGGTGGCGCCCTTCTGCGGGCCGTAGACGGCCGCGGCGCCGTCCGGGCCGGTCAGCGGGTTGGCGACATCGCTGGCCAGGATCAGCTCGGCCGTGGTGAGCCGGGGGTCGAGCCCGGACAGATCCACGGTGGCCAGGGCGCCCAGCGCCGCTCCCCCGGGCGGAAGCCCGGCGCCCGAGGCGTCCAGCAGCCGGGCCCCGAGGGCGCTGAGCATGCCCGCGCCGCCGTCGGTGGTGGCGCTGCCGCCGACCCCGAGGACGATCGTGCGCGCCCCGGCGTCCAGGGCGGCCCGCAGCAGCTCGCCGGTGCCCCGGCTGGTGGCGGTGAGCGGGGCGAACCGCTCCGGGCCGACCCCGGGCAGCCGCTGGAGCCCGGACGCCTCCGCCATCTCGACCACGGCGGTCCCGCCGCGCAGGGCGTAGGCGGCGGTCACGGGGGTGCCCAGCGGTCCGGTGACCCGGGCCTCGCGCCGGGTGAACCCGGCGGCCACCGCCGCCGCGACCGTGCCGTCGCCGCCGTCGGCGACCGGGAGCGACTCCACCGCGAGACCGGGCACGGCCCGCCGCAGCCCGGCCGTCACCCGCTCGGCGACCTGGGCGGCCGTCAGCGAGCCCTTGAACTTGTCCGCCGCCACCAGGACATGGGCGGGCGGGATCACTGCTCCGTTCGTCACTTCGTATCCCTCGCTGTCGAACAGGCAGTCGCGCCGCGACCGACAGTATCCGCCCGGTCGGCGGACGTGCCACCCTCGACAGCGGACAAACGGGGTAGGCCGTAGCCATGGGACTGCGACATGTGGAGCTTTCGGACCGGATCCTCGGCGGCTGGCTGGGCCGGGTGGCGGGCAATATGCTCGGCAAACCGGTGGAGCGCGGCGACTACTGGTCACGCGAGCGCATCGACCGCTATCTGCGCCGCACGGGCGCGTTCCCGCTGCGGGACTATCTGCCGCCGCCGCCCTCCGACACCGAGCCCGGCGAGTTCGATCTGCGGCCGGAGTGGCCGCAGTGCGTCCGGGGCCGGATCCACGGCAGCTGCCGGGACGACGACGTGGACTACTCGATCCTCGGGCTCCATCTGCTGGAGGCGCACGGCTTCGGCTTCACCACCGAGCAGGTGGGCGACATGTGGCTGCGGCGGCTGCCCTACCTCCAGACCTTCACCGCCGAGCGGATCGCGTACCGCAATCTCGCCAACGGGCTCAAGCCGCCGCTGACCGCCTCCCACCAAAACCCCTACCAGGAGTGGGTGGGCGCCCTGATCCGCGCCGACGTCTTCGGCTGGACCTCCCCCGGCGACCCGGCCCGCGCCGCCGCCCTCGCCCGCCGGGACGCGGTCCTCTCCCACCAGGGCAACGGGGTCCACGGCGCGATGTGGGCCGCCGCGCTGATCGCCGCCGCCTTCACCGCGGGCGGCCCGCGCGAGGCCGTGGCGGCGTCGCTGGGCCAGATCCCGCCGAACAGCAGGCTGGCCCGCACGGTCCGGGCGACGGCGGCCCTGTACGACGCGGGCGCCGCGTGGCCGGAGAACCTCGCCGAGCTGGAGCGCGCCACCGAGGGGCTGCACTGGATCCACGCCGTGCCCAACGCGGGCGTCATCACGGCGGGCCTGCTGTACGGGGGCGGTGACTTCACCGAGACGGTGACCCTGACCGTGCGCGGTGGTCAGGACACCGACTCGTGCGGGGCGACCGCGGGGTCGGTGGCCGGGGTGCTCTGCGGGGCGTCGGGGATCCCCGGGCAGTGGACCGCACCGCTCGGGGACCGGGTGCGCAGCGCGGTCCTGGGCTTCGACAACGCCCGTATCAGCGAGCTGGCGGCGCGTACCGCCCGGCTGGCCGCGACGGCGTGATCCGGTGCCGTCGCGGTCCAGGGCCGGGCGCCCCGGGCTCGCTCAGAAGAGGGCGGCGGGCTCGGTGTCGCCCGACTCGAAGGAGAGCAGGCGCTGCTTGCGGGTCAGCCCGCCCCCGTACCCGGTCAGGCTGCCGGTGGAGCCGATGACGCGGTGGCAGGGGACGATGATCGAGACCGGGTTCTTGCCGTTGGCGAGGCCGACGGCGCGCGAGGCCTGGGGGTTGCCGAGTTCATGGGCGAGCTCGCCGTAGCTGCGGGTCTCGCCGTACGGGATGGCCAGCAGCCGCTCCCAGACCCGCCGCTGGAAGTCGGTGCCCGCGGAGAGGTCGAGCGGCAGGTCGAAGGTGGTCAGCTCGCGGGCGAAGTAGGCGTCGAGCTGGCGCAGGGCCTCGGTGAAGGGGGCCGGGTCGGGGGCGCCGAAGGTCTCCTCGGCGGGTCGGTGGCGCTGGTCGGTCATATACAGCCCGCTGAGGACGCCGTCGGTGGCGACCAGGGTCAGCGCGCCGTAGGGGCTGTCGATGACGGTGTGGACACGGGTCATGGTGCTGGTCCTTCTCCGTTTTCCGGGAGGTTTTCCGGGAGGTTTTCCGGGCGGTCTTCCGGGCGGTCTTCCGGGAGGTTTTCCGGGCGGTCAGGCGGGGAGGTGGTTGATGGGGTGGTCGTCGGTGGCCCACAGGTACTGGACGGCGTAGGCGCGCCAAGGGCGCCAGGCCGCCGCGTGCGCGGTGAGCGCGGCCGGGGTGGCGGGCAGGCCGAGTCCGGCCGCCGCCCGGCGCATCCCGAGGTCGGTGGGGAGGAAGGCGTCCGGGTCGCCGAGGGCGCGCATCGCGATCACCTCGACGGTCCACGGGCCGAAGCCCGGGAGCGCGGCGAGCTGGGCGCGGGCCTGGTCCCAGTCGCTGTCGACGCCGAGCTTCAGCGAGCCGTCGGCGAGCGCGCCGACCAGGGTGGTGAGGGTGGTGCGGCGGCTGCGGGGCAGCGCCAGCGCCTCGGGGTCGAGCCCGGCGAGCGCCACCGGGTCCGGGAAGAGATGGGTCAGCCCGCCCTCGGGGTCGTCCACGGGCGTTCCGTACGCGGTGACCAGCCGGGCGGCGTGGGTGCGGGCGGCGGCGGTGGAGACCTGCTGGCCCAGGACCGCCCGTACCGCGAACTCCGCCGCGTCCACGGTCCGGGGCACCCGGCGTCCCGGGGCCGTGTCGACCAGGGGCCGCAGCAGGGGGTCGGCGCGCAGCTGCTCGTCGACGGCGACCGGGTCGGCGTCGAGGTCGAGCAGCCAGCGGCAGCGGCTGATGGCGAGGGTCAGATCGCGCGGATCGGTGAGGGAGAGCCGGCAGGCGACATGGTCGGGCCGCGGGGTGAGGGCGACCACACCATGGCCGTAGGGAAGGGCGAGGGTGCGCCGGTAGGCGCCGTCGCGCCACTCCTCGACGCCGGGCACGGCGGTGGCGGCGAGATGGCCGAAGAGGTTGCTGGGGTCGAGCGGGGCGCGGTAGGGCAGCCGCAGGCTGATCACCCCGGGCGCCGGGGCCGGGGGGCCGCCGGTCCGTCCGGCGCGGGAGCGCAGCTCCCCGGGGGTGAGGGCGAAGACCTCGCGGACGGTGTCGTTGAAGGTGCGGACGGAGGAGAATCCGGCCGCGAACGCGATCTCCGCCATCGGCAGCGCGGTCGTCTCGATCAGCAGCCGGGCGGTCTGCGCCCGCTGGGCGCGGGCGAGGGCGAGCGGCCCGGCGCCCAGCTCGGCCAGGAGCTGGCGCTCGATCTGGCGGGTGGAGTACCCCAGGCGCGTGGCGAGTCCGGGGACGCCCTCGCGGTCCACGACACCGTCCTGGATCAGCCGCATGGCACGGGCGACGGTGTCGGCGCGGGCGTTCCACTCGGGTGAGCCGGGGGAGGTGTCGGGGCGGCACCGCTTACAGGCGCGGAACCCGGCCTGCTGACAGGCGGCGGCGCTCGGGTAGAAGGTCATGTTCTCGGCCTTCGGGGGCACGACCGGACAGCTCGGACGGCAGTAGATCCCGGTGGTCCGGACGGCGGTGAAGAACCAGCCGTCGAATCGGGCGTCCTTGGAGCGGACGGCGCGGACGCAGCGCTCGGTGTCGGTGTGCATGTCTCCAGCATCGCGCGCCCGCACCGCTGGGGCTGGCGGAAATCCGACATGAGCCTTCGCCGACCTGGCACCCCGCGCGGCACCTACAGCGCATGGCGCAGGGAGCGCCAGACCGCCTTGGCCGCGTTGTGGCCGGACATGCCGTGGACACCCGGGCCGGGCCAGGTGGCGGCGGAGCAGAGGAAGACCGAGGGGTGCCGGGTGGCGTAGGGGAAGAGGGTGGGGCGGGGGCGGAAGAGGAGCTGGAGGCCGCTGGCGGCGCCGCAGGCGATGTCGCCGCCGACGTAGTTGGCGTTACGGGCGAACAGCTCGGCGGGGCCCGCGGTCGCCCGGGCCAGGACCCGGTCGCGGAAGCCGGGCGCGAACCGTTCGAGCTGGCGCTCGATCGCCTCGGTGAGATCGCCGGTCCAGCCCTGGGGCACATGGCCGTACGCCCAGAAGACCTGACGGCCCCGCGGTGCCCGGCCCGGGTCGACCAGGCTCGGCTGGGCCGTGATCAGGAAGGGGGTCTCGGGGGCCTGCCCGCCGGTGGCCTGGCGCAGCGCGGTGGCGATCTCCCGGCTGGAGGGGCCGATCTGCACCGTCCCGGCCCGCCGGGCCTCGGGTGCCGTCCAGGGCACGGGGCCGTCCAGCGCGTAGTCGATCTTGAACGCGGCGGCGCCGTAGCGGTACCCCGCGTAGGCGCTGCCCAGGCCCGCGATCCGGGCGAGCGCGGTGGGCGAGGTGTCGAAGAGATAGGCGCGCGCCGGGGGGAGGTCATCCAGCCGCTTGACCTCGAAGTCGGTGTGCACCGCCCCGCCGAGGTCCCGCAGATAGCCGGTGAGCGCGTCCGCGATCGACTGCGAGCCTCCGCGCGGCACCGGCCACCCCCGTTCATGCGCGGCGAGCGCGAACAGCAGCCCGACGCCCGTGGTCGCCACCCCGTCCAGCGGGGCGATGACATGCGCGACCAGCCCGGCGAGCATCGCCCGCGCCCGGTCGTCGTGGAAGCGGCGCATGGTCCAGGCGTACGGAGGCAGCGCGGCCGCGCCGAACCGGGCCAGCCGCAGCGGATCGCGCGGCAGCGCGGTCAGCGGAAGCGACATGAAGTCCCGCACCAGCCCGTCCCAGCGGCCGAGATACGGCGTGACCAGCCGCCGGTAGGCCCCGGCGTCACGGGGGCCGAGCGAGGCGGCGGTCTCCGCGACCGAACGGGCCAGCACCGCGGCGGTGCCGTCGTCGAAGGGATGCGCCATGGGCAGCCGGGGGTGGAGCCACTCCAGGCCGTACCGCGCCAGCGGCATCTGCGCGAAGGCGGGCGAGCCGATCCCCAGCGGATGGACGGCGGAGCAGGGGTCGTGCCGGAAGCCCGGCAGGGTCAGCTCCTCGGTCCTGGCACCCCCGCCGACGGTCCCCTTCGCCTCGAACACGGCGACGGAGAGCCCCCGGCGCGCGAGCTCCACGGCGGCCGTGAGCCCGTTGGGCCCGGCGCCCACGACGGCGGCATCCAGCATCGGCGTCACGTCCGGACTCCTTCACCACGGGATGGGCCAGGCTTCCCAGGATATTCGGGGGTGCCACGCGGGGAAGCGGTACGCGGCGGGGCCGCCGGGACGCGGGGCGGGCCGCCGTGTGCCGCCGGACCCACAGGTCCGGACCCGTCTGGACGCACCGCTGGCCCCACGATACGGACGCACCCGGACGCGCCGGGCCGGATGCGCCGCCATGCGCACCGGCCACACACACCCCGCCCGCACCGCCGGATCCACCGGCCGGACGCACCCGTACGCACCGGCCGGACCCACCCGTACGCACAGGCCGGACCCACCCGGACACGCCAGGCACGACCGGCAACGCACAGCCCGGCACTCTCAGCACCGCGCTCCCCCGGCCTGACGCCACCCGCCTCCACCCGCGCACGGCCCAGCGCGCCGCCATGCATGCGGCTCGGCTCGCACCGTCATACGCACAGCCCGGCGCGTCCCAGACGGCGGATCGCCCGGGTTCAGCCGCGCAGCAGGCCCAGCAGCCGGGCCACCGTCTCCTCCGACCCGCCCGCCGTGAACGGGAGCGCGTTGCCGCCGTGGAGCCGGAAACGCTCGCCGGAGAGGGTGCGGTGGGTGCCGCCCGCCTCCGCGACCAGCAGGAGGCCCGCCGCGTGGTCCCAGGCGTGCTCCCAGGAGAACGCGACACCGTCCAGAGCGCCGCGCGCGATGGCGAGATACTCAAGACCGGCCGCGCCACAGGGGCGCGGGCGGACACCGGGGGTGTCCAGCCCCAGCAGGGCGCGCTTCTGCTCGGGGGTGGTGTAGTCGGGGTGCGACGTCGCCACCTCCAGATCGGCCCCGGGCCGGGGGCCACGGGTACGCAGCGGGGCGCCGTTGAGCAGGGCGCCCCGCCCCCGTATCGCCGTGGCCATCTCGTCGAGGACGGGCGCGTACGTCCACGAGGCGAGGATCTCGCCGCCGAGGGCGAGCGCGACCAGGGTGCAGAAGCCGGACTCGCCCCGGACGAACTGGCGGGTGCCGTCGACCGGGTCCACGATCCAGACCGGCGCGTCGCCCTCCAGCGCGGCGTAGACGGCGGGGTCGGCGTGGACGGCCTCCTCGCCGACGACGACGGAACCGGGCAGCAGCTGGGTCAGGGAGGCGGTCAGGTGCTCCTCCGCCAGCCGGTCGGCGACGGTCACCAGGTCGTGCGGACCGTTCTTCTCGACGATCTCGTCGGCCGCGAGTTGGCGGTGCCTCGGGAGGATCTCGGCGGCGGCGGCCTTACGGATCGCCCCGTCGACAGCGGACAGGTCACCAGTGAGGAAGTCGTCGATCATAGGTCCAGCTAAGCACGGTGCTCTGACACCCGGCGACGGGCCCCGGACTCGGGGCCGCGGGCGGCCCGGGGCGCTTGGCGCCCGGCCGTGCCGGTCCGGCCGGGGGGCGGGTCCCGTCACGGCCGGGGCCCTGCCGGAGGCCCGCGTGGCGGAACGTCCCACCGCCGCCGCCGGGCACCCGCGCTCCCTCCGGCCCCTGCGCGCCGACGGCGGTTTACGGTGGGGCCAGGACCCCCGCGACCGGCCGCGGGTCCCTGACCGGTGGAGGCGTGGCGTGCACGGCGAGTACAAGGTTCCCGGCGGCAAGCTGGTGGTCGTCGATCTCGATGTCGACGGCGGTACCGGGCGGCTGAGCAACGTCCGGGTGGGCGGGGACTTCTTCCTGGAGCCCGACGACGCCATCGCGCTCATCGACGCGGCCCTGGAGGGCGCCCCCTCCGACACCGACACCGCCGCCCTCACCGCCCGGATCGACGCCGTGCTGCCCGCGTCGGCGGTCCTCTTCGGCTTCACCACGGAGAGCGTCGCCATCGCGGTACGGCGGGCCCTCGCCCAGGCCACCGACTGGAGCGACTACGACTGGCAGCTCATCCACGAGGCCCCCCAGCCACCCGCGCTGCACATGGCGCTGGACGAGGTCATCACCGCCGAGGTCGCGGCGGGGCGGCGGCCCCCGACCCTGCGGGTCTGGCAGTGGGACTCCCCCGCCGTGATCATCGGCAGCTTCCAGTCCCTGCGCAACGAGGTCGACGCCGAGGGCGCGGCCCGCCACGGCGTGACCGTCGTCCGCCGTATCTCCGGCGGCGGGGCGATGTTCGCCGAGCCGCAGAGCACCATCACCTACTCGCTCTCGGTGCCCGAGTCCCTGGTCTCCGGACTCTCCTTCGCCGACTCGTACGCCTATCTCGACGACTGGGTCCTCGGCGCCCTCGGCGACATGGGCATCAAAGCCTGGTACCAGCCGCTGAACGACATCGCCACCGAGGTCGGCAAGGTCGCGGGCGCCGCCCAGAAGCGGATGGTCGGCCCCGACGGCGGGCCGGGCGCCGTGCTGCACCACGTGACCATGGCGTACGACATCGACGCCGACAAGATGACGGAGATCCTGCGGATCGGGCGGGAGAAGCTCTCCGACAAGGGCACCAAGAGCGCGAAGAAGCGGGTGGATCCGCTGCGGCGGCAGACGGGGCTGGCGCGCGGGGTGGTGATCGAGCGGATGATCGAGTCGTTCCGGGCGCGGTACGGGCTCACCCAGGGGGCGGTGACGGAGGAGGAGATGGCACACGCCCAGGACCTGGTCCGCACCAAGTTCGCCGCCGAGGAGTGGACCAGGCGCCTGCCCTGACCCGGGTCCTGCCGGTGCTCCCTGGTGCGGTGTTCCGGCCCGGGGAGCACCACACGATTCACCCGGACCGGCCCGCACGCACGCGGCGTAGGTCGTGTCCGCACAGGAGCGCCGTCCTCCCCTGGACGAAGTCCAGGGGGCGGGGGCTGCGGTGTCCGGTGCTGGGAGTACCCCCGGGCCGCAGAGCCCAGGGGTGGGGCCCCTCCCGGGCCGCAGGGCCCAGGGGTGGGGGCACCTCCCGGGCCGCAGGGCCCAGGGGGAGCGTGCCGGGCGTCGCGGGCCAGGCGGGGCTGCGCGCACGCGGCCTAGGCTGCGCGCATGGAGATTCGCGGCATCGACCCCAGAGACACCACATGGGAACAGGACCACGCCCGCTACCGGGTCTATTTCTGGGACCGGTTGAACACCCACTCCCATGAGTACGAGATCCTCGGCGAGGTCGACATCGGTGAACTCCTGGCCTGGGCCGAGGAGTACGCCACTGAGCGGGGATGGGCCTACACCGTCTACGTCGTCGCCACGGACCGGGGCGAACGGGGTCTCATCCGGCTCGCCGGAGTGCTCGGGGACCCCTTCGCCCCGTAGGGCCTGTCTGATGGATCGGGCCGGGGCCCGGGGTGCCCGGCCGTGCGGGACGCCCGTGCGGGGAGTGGCACGGGCGCCGGGTCACGAGGACAGGGCCGGGATCACGGACGTCCCGTACGCGTCGAGCATGGCCTCCTTCGCGTCGTGCATCGCGTACACCGCGAACTGGTCCACCCCCACCGCCCGCAGCGCCCGCAACTTCTCCACATGCGCCTCCACCGGCCCCAGCAGACAGAAGCGGTCCACGATCTCGTCGGGCACGAAGTCCGCCGAGGGGTTCCCGGCACGGCCGTGGTGGCTGTAGTCGTAGCCCTCGCGTGCCGCGATGTACGAGGTGAGCGCCTCGGGCACCAGGGAGGAGTGTTCGCCGTAGCGGGCGACGAGGTCGGCGACGTGGTTGCCGACCATCCCGCCGAACCAGCGGCACTGTTCGCGGGCGTGGGCGAGGTCGTCCCCGACGTACGCGGGCGCGGCGACGCAGATGGTGAGCGCGTCCGGGTCGCGTCCGGCGTCGGAGGCGGCGGTCCGTACGGCCCGCACCATGGTCTCGGTGAGGTAGGGGTCGGCGAGCTGGAGGATGAAGCCGTCGGCCTTCTGCCCGGCGAGCGCCAGGGCCTTGGGCCCGTAGGCCGCCATCCAGACGGGCAGCCGGCCCTCCTCCACCCAGGCGAGCCGCAGCGGCTGGCCGTCGACGACGGTCTCGCGGCCCTCGGCGAGGTCGCGGATGGCGTCGATGGCGTCGCCGAGCCGGGCGAGGGTGGTGGGGGCGCGTCCGGCGACGCGCAGCGCCGAGTCACCCCGGCCGATGCCGCAGACGGTGCGGTTGCCGTACATGTCGTTGAGGGTGGCGAAGGTGGAGGCGGTCACCTCCCAGCTGCGGGTGGCGGGGTTGGTGACCATCGGTCCGACGATCATCCGCTCGGTGTGTTCCAGGACGCGGCTGTAGATGACGAAGGGCTCCTGCCAGAGCACCGCCGAGTCGAAGGTCCAGCCGTAGCGGAAGCCCTGGCGCTCGGCCCTGCGCATCAGGTCGACCACGGCGGAGGCGGGCGGGTCGGTCTGGAGGACGAGTCCGAAGTCCATGGGGGTCACTGCTCCTTGCCGTGGGGTGTTCGGGCCGGGAGGGTGCCTCCCGGCCCGGGTGGTGCGGTGCGGGGTCCCCCGCGGAGGACCCCGCACGGTGCGGGACCGCCGTGTGACGTGGCCGGAGGGCCGGGAGCCCGCGCGGCCGGGGCCCGGTGCCGGGAGCCCGCGTACGGATGCCCCGCCGCGTGCGGAGGCCGGGTCCCGCCGCGCCTCAGCCGAGGTACTGGCACGTCCCGCGCGGGACGTACCGCCCGTGCCCCGCCCGTCCGGTGAAGGTGCGGCGGTCGAGGACGAGTTCGCCACGGGACAGGACGGTCTCCACCTGGCCGGTGATCCGGCGTCCCTCGTACGCCGAGTAGTCGACGTTCATATGGTGGGTCCGGGCGGAGATGGTCTGTTCGGCGGCCGGGTCGTAGATCACCACGTCGGCGTCGGACCCGGGCGCGATGGTGCCCTTGCGGGGGTAGAGGCCGAACATCCGCGCCGGGGTGGCGCAGGCCACCTCGATCCAGCGGCGGCGGGTGAGACGGCCGTCGAGGACGGCCTGGTGGAGGAGGTCCATCCGGTTCTCCACGCCCGGCAGTCCGTTGGGGATCTTGGAGAAGTCGCCCCGGCCGAGTTCCTTCTGACCGGAGAAGCAGAAGGGGCAGTGGTCGGTGGAGACCACCTGGAGGTCGTCGGTGCGCAGCCCGCGCCAGAGCGCCGCCTGGTGCTCGCGGGGGCGCAGCGGAGTGGAGCAGACGTACTTGGCGCCCTCGAAGTCCGGCTCGGCGAGGTTGTCGGTGGAGAGGAAGAGGTACTGGGGACAGGTCTCGCCGAAGACGGGCAGCCCCTTGTCCCGGGCGGTGACGATCTCGGCGACGGCCTCCTCGGCGGAGACATGGACCACGTAGAGCGGGGCTCCGGCGACCCGGGCGAGCGCGATGGCGCGATGGGTCGCCTCGGCCTCCAGCAGGGCTCTGCGGACCTCGCCGTGGTAGCGGGGGTCGGTGTGACCGGCGGCGAGGGCCTGTGCCACCAGGACGTCGATGGCGATGCCGTTCTCGGCGTGCATCATGATCAGCCCGCCGTTGGCGGCGGAGCGCTGCATGGCGCGCAGGATCTGGCCGTCGTCGCTGTAGAAGACGCCGGGGTAGGCCATGAAGAGCTTGAACGAGGTCACGCCCTCCTCGACCAGCCGGTCCAGCTCCCTGAGCGAGGAGTCCTGGACATCGGAGAGGATCATGTGGAAGGCGTAGTCGATGGCGCAGCGGCCGTCCGCCTTGGCGTACCAGGCGTCGAGCCCCTCGCGCAGGGAGTGGCCGACGGACTGGACCGCGAAGTCCACGATCGTGGTGGTGCCGCCCCAGGCGGCGGCCCGGGTGCCGCTCTCGAAGTCGTCGGAGGCGAAGGTCCCGCCGAACGGCAGTTCCATATGGGTGTGGGCGTCGACGCCGCCCGGGATGACATATCTGCCGGAGGCGTCGATGACGCGCTCGGCGGTCCAGGAGTCGGCGACGGAGGTGCCGTGCGCGGCGAGCGCGACGACACGGCCCTCGTCGATCAGGACGTCGGCGTGGATCTCGTCCGCGGCGGTGATGACCAGACCGCCGCGGATGAGGGTGCGGGTGGTGCTCATGGGGTGCGCTCCCTTGGGGTGTCGGCCGGGCGTCGCGGCACGGGTGGTCCGGGGGCCGTCGGGCCCTCCGCCTGATACGGGCGGGGGCCGTCGTGGCCGCGTACGGGCCCGGCCGGAGGCCGCGTACGGGGTCATGGCCGGACTCGGTACGGAGTCACGGTCACGGAGACGGCACCGGTCACGGCCCCGGCCCCGGGCGGGGCTGACGGGTGCTCAGAGGACGCTCAGCGCCCGCCCCAGGATCGCGGCCCCCTCCTCCGCCTCCGCGACGGTCAGCGACAGCGGCGGGGCGATCCGCAGCACGCTGGTGTTGTGCCCGCCGCCCTTGCCGATGAGCAGCCCGTTCTCCCGGGCCGCCTCCAGGACCTGGGCCGCCGCCTCGGGGGCGGCCTCGTCGGTGCCGGGCCGGGAGAGTTCGATGCCGATCATCAGCCCCCGGCCGCGTACCTCCCGTACCGCCGGAACGGTCGCGGCGACGCCCCGCAGCCGCTCGATCAGCAGTCCGCCGACCCGGCGGGCGTTGCCCTGGAGGTCGTGTTCGAGGAGGTACGAGAGGTTGGCGAGCCCGGCGGCCATGGTGACCGGGGAGCCGCCGAAGGTGGAGATGGAGTTGGCGTCGAGGGAGTTCATGACGGCGGCCGAGGCGACGACCCCGCCGATGGACATGCCGTTGCCGATGCCCTTGGCGAAGGTGAGGATGTCCGGCGGACCGCTGCCGTCATGGGCCTGCCAGCCCCAGAAGTGGTCACCGGTGCGGCCCCAGCCGGTCTGGACCTCGTCGGAGATCCAGAGGATGCCGTGGCGGGCGAGGACCTCGCGGAAGGCCGCGTAGAGCCCGTCGGGCGGTGCGGTGAAGCCGCCGACGCCCTGGATCGGCTCGGCGATCAGCGCGGCGACGTCATGGGTGTGGCCGAGCAGGTCCTCCAGGTCGGCCACGCACGCCTTGACGAACCGTTCGTCGGAGAGCTGGGCGTAGGGGCCCCGGCTGCGGACGGCGCCGTGGACGTAGAGGGTCTGGAGCGGGGAGAGGGTGGTGGGCGACCAGCCCCGGTTACCGGTGATGGAGACCGCCGAGAAGGAGCGGCCGTGGTAGCTGTTGCGCATCGCGAGTATCTGGTTGGTGCGGCGGTGCGCGGTCGCCAGCAGCAGGGCGGTGTCGTTGGCCTCGGTGCCGGAGGTGGTGAAGAAGACCCGGGCGTCGGGGATGCCGGAGACGGCGGCGATCCGTTCCGCCAGCTCCACCATGGGGCGGTTGAGGTAGAGGGTGGAGGAGTGGATCATCCGCCCGGCCTGGTCGGCGACGGCCTTGGTGACCTCCGGCAGGGCGTGGGCGGTCATGGTGGTGAGGATGCCGCCGAAGAAGTCGAGATAGCGGTTGCCGTCGGCGTCCCAGACATGGCGGCCCTCGCCGTGGGTCAGCTCGATGGGCCGCTGGTAGTAGAGGGCGACCCAGTCGGGGATGACGGCGCGGTGCCGGTCGTACAGGGTCACGGGTTCACCAGCCCTTCATAGGCGTCGGGCCGCCGGTCCCGGTAGAAGGCCCACTGCTGGCGCACGGTGTCGATCAGACCGAAGTCGAGGTCGCGGACGACGAGTTCCTCCGCCGTGTCGCTGGCGACCTCGCCGACGATCTGGCCGCGCGGGTCGACGAAGTAGCTGCTGCCGTAGAAGTCGTTGTCGCCGTACTCCTCCTGGCCGACGCGGTTGATCGCGGCGACGAAGTACTCGTTGGCCACGGCGGCGGCGGGCTGTTCGAGCTGCCAGAGGTAGGCGGAGAGCCCGCGCGAGGTGGCGGAGGGGTTGTAGACCAGCTGGGCACCGGCGAGACCGAGCTGGCGCCAGCCCTCGGGGAAGTGGCGGTCGTAGCAGATGTAGACGCCGATCCGTCCGGCGGCGGTGTCGAAGACGGGCCAGCCCGCGTTGCCGGGGCGGAAGTAGTACTTCTCCCAGAACCCCTTCACCTGCGGGATGTGGTGCTTGCGGTACTTGCCGAGGTACGAACCGTCGGCGTCGATCACGGCGGCGGTGTTGTAGTAGAGACCGGAGCCCTCGATCTCGAAGACGGGGACCACGATCACCATGCCGGTCTCCCGGGCGAGATCGCGCATCCGGCTCACGGTGGGCCCGTCGGGGACGGGCTCGGCCCAGCGGTAGTGCTCGGGTTCCTGGACCTGACAGAAGTACGGGGCGTTGAAGACTTCCTGGAAACCGATGACCTTGGCGCCACGGCGGGCCGCCTCACGGGCGTGGTGCTCATGCTTGGCGATCATGGATTCGGTGTCGCCGGTCCAGCTGGCCTGGACCAGTGCGGCGCGTACGACAGTGGCCATGAGCTGCTCCTTCGACCGGACGTCAGCGAGCCTCTACGCACGTAGACGCGGTGCGTAGATGGAGAACCTAAGCCCCGTCACCAAGCGGTGCAAGACCATCGCCGCGAACCGGCGGAGTCGATCTTGATTCACTCGTACGGGGGAGCAAGTGGCCCGTGGGGCGGGGTCGGTGGCCGCCGGTACGGGGGTGATCGGCGGCCCGGAGGCGCGGTGCCGTACCGCCCGGCACGGGGAGGCACGCGGTGCGGAGTGCGGGCAGCGGAAGCGGGCGTGATCCGGCCGGGCCAGGCGCGCGGGGGTGCCGAGGGGCGCGCCAGGCCCATGTGCGCGCCGGGGCGGACGGCAGGGCACGGGGCGGCACGCGGGGCCCGGGGCGGGCGGGGCACGGGGCGGGCGGGGCCCGGCCGTCCGGGGCTCGCCCCTCCACGCTCATCGCTCCAGATGGCCTGCGACCCGCAGCGCGTGCGTCAGATCGCGCTCATGGGAGCCGCCCGCCGCCCGTGCGGCGGCGAGCAGCGCCGGAACCAGCCGGGCGGGCGCGGGGTCGGCGACCCTGGCCGCGTCGGCGGCGCTGTGCTGCTGGACGCAGGCGATGAGGAGGGCGGGCGCCCGGTCGCCCTGCCCCAGGTCGTCGAGGAGAAGCACGGTGTCGGCGATCTCGGCCACCGGCCGCACCACGCCCTGGCGGAGCAACTGGGCTCCGTCGTCGTCCCAGCCCCACTCGGACAGGGCGGCGGCGACGGCCGCGACCCGGGGCAGCGGCTGGGCGGCGGCCTCCCACAGCAGGGTGGTCCAGTCGGCGCCGAGTCCGGCGTGGTGCAGCGCCTCCCCGATGGCGGGCAGCCACTCGGCGGGCAGGGCGGCGGCCTCGCAGATCAGTCCGTACGCCTCCCCGCCCCGGCCCTGGCGCCGCAGCAGGGCCAGCGTCCCGGCGACTTCACGGGCCCCATGGGCCACGGCGGCCTCGTCGGGATCGTGGGGATCAGCGGGCGCGGCGGGCTGATGAGCCTCGTACGGCGCCATGGCCTCATCGGGTCCGGTGACCCCGTCGGGCCGGTCGTTGCCGTGAACCCCGTTGACCGAGCCGACCCCGCTGAACCCACCACCACCCCCACCGCCAGGAAACGGAGCGGATCCCGCCGGGTCGACGGCCATCCCGTCCCCGGCACCGACGGCTCGTCCCGGCCGCGCCGTACCCCCCGTACCGGCTCCGTCCCCGGCGGCACCGGCGACACTCCCGCCGGCCGGAGAACGGCCCTCGGCGGTCTCGTACCGCGCCGGATCGGTGGCGGCTTCCCCGGCGTGGGGCGCGCGCGCCCCCGCGAACCGGGCCCCCAGCGAGCGCCGCCGCCGGGCCTTCTGCTTCGGCCCCCGCCGCTCCTCCTCCTGGCGCTCCTGGTGCCGCTCGGCCCGGACCGGGGGGCCGTCGCCGTACGGGTCCCCGCCGTTCCCGGCCCGTACGGCGGCGGGGTCCGCCCCGACGTCCGGCCCGGCATCCGGCCCCGCGCTGGGCGGCTCCGCCGCGAACGGGGCCACGGCACCACCGTGACCCGGGGCACCCCCGTACCCGGTGGTGTCCGGGGCGGCGGGGGGCAGTGGGCCGGGAAGGGCCACCGGAGCCCGGCCTGAATCCCGTAGTTCGCCTGACTCCGGCGGCTCCGGTGACGGACTGAGCAACGGCGGCGGCGCGGCGGCCGGGGTACGGTCCGTCAGCGCGTCCAGACGGCCGCGCAGCTCGGCGAGGCGAGCGGTGGCACGGGCCCGCAGATCATGGGCCCACCGCAGCTCGCGCACCACACGTTCCCGCTCACCCGCGTCGTCCGCGCCGCGCGGCGGGGACTCCAGCAGCCGGGTCAGCTCGTCGGCGTGGACGGTCGCGCGGATCAGCTCGCCACGGGTCCGCTCCACCCCGGCCTCCAGCGCCTGCACACCGCCCGGCCGCCGGTCGAAGACGGAGACGGCGGCGGAGTGGAGCCTGCGGGCGCGGGCCTCCTCCTCCGCCACGAAGCCGGAGCCGTGCGCGGTCACCAGATCGTGGAGCAGGCTCTCGACCAGGTCCCACGGCGGGACCTCGACCCCCGCCGCACAGAGCCGCATCCCCTCGGGATCACGGTCGAGGAAGACGGCGTACCAGCCGCGCTCATGATCCAGCCGGGCGGTCAGCCCGGCCAGATACCGGGTGAACGCCTCACGTTCCGCAGGAAGTTGACGCACCGTCACCGCCACCGATCGCCAGGGTCCCGGGCGCGGGGCGCCCGGCCGACGAGACCCGAAGCTACGGGGAAGCCGACCGGCGCGCACCCCCGATGGGTCACAGCACGGACACAGCCGCGTCACACCCCCGTGCGGGCCCGGCGCGCCGACGGCGCAGGGCCACGGGCGCCCCCACCCCACCCGACCGCCACGCGGGCCCGGCACGCGGACCTAGGCCCGGACAGGGCCTAGTTGGCCAGCAGGAACTCATGTGCCAGCGCGTCCCCCAGGGTCACCGCCGCGCTGTGGCTCTCGATCGGCGAGACCTGGGCGTCGGTGAAGAGGATGTACGTCACGCCGGAGGCCACCCCGCCCGTGGCCGGGTCCGGGTCGATCCCCAGCGACTGGGCCATGGCGTAGGACGCCTCGCCGATGATCTGCGCGGGCCCGGTGTCACCGACGACCCCGTAGCGCACCTCGCCGTCGTAGATCACGGCGACGACGCCACCGCCCTTGATCCCGTCGGCGGTGTAGCGCCAGAGGGAACTCGGGCTGGGCACCACGACATAGGGAAGTTTCTCCGAGTTCAGCGGCTTTCCGTCGGATTGGTGGAACGAGGTGTCCGGCAGGAAGGACTTGTCGGTGGAGGAGTTGCACTCCGTGGTGATCTGGCCGTCGCAGTCGATGTCCATATCGGCCTTCCAGAAGACCGCGCCATTGAGCCCGCAGACCGGGACGGTGGGCGAGGCCCCGGCGTCCTTGCGGTAGAGGCCGTTGGAGATCCGGTCGCACTGGGTGACCTTGGCCAGCAGTTCGGCGGCGCCGACGGTCCCTTCGAGGACTCCGGGTACCTGGGGTGCCATGGCGCGCGCGCCACTGGCGGGCAGCGCGGCGGCGGCGAGAACGGCGGCGCCTGAGGCGGCGGCGAGCGCGAGCGTACGAGGATGCATGGAGGTTCGCCTTTCTGTGCGGACATGCCTCCCTATCGATCCCGCGCCCCGCCCGTCCTCCGACATGCCGCGCCACTCACCCCGGTCACCCCGTCGCCCTAAGAACCGTGGCCCACTCGGCGATCTCCCCGAGCGGGCCACGTTCTTCTCTCTATATGACGGTCATACGAGTGTGCTACGCCAGGCGAGTTCGCCCGGTACGCGTGTCATGGACCGGATGTCCCGCGCCTCGTCACCCAGGTGTCCCACACCTCGTCACCGGGGTGCCACGCGCCCACGGACGGATCCGGGGACCGCCGTCAGCGCGGTGCGATGTCCGCCGTACCGCAGCGGGCCGTGTCACAGCGGCCATCGCTGGGGCGTACCACCATGGCCGAACCGCCGCCCCTGCGCACCTTCTCGGCCGCCGCGAGCCAGCGGCCGTCGGACAGCCGCTCGACGCCTGTCGCGGCGCCGATCTCCGGGTTCTGCCGGAAGCCGTGCCCCAGCGCTTCCAGTTCGGCCCGCAGCGGGCTGTTCCACAGTCCGGGCTCCAGTTCGGTCGTCGTCTGGTTGCGCTGGCTGGCGCGGGGCGCGGCGATGGCCTCGACCAGCGGGAGATCACGGTCGAGCCGCCCCAGCAGGGTCTGGAGGACGGTGGTGATGATGGTCGCGCCGCCCGGGGAACCCACCGCGAGCACCGGCCGCCCGCCGTCGAGGACGATCGTCGGTGACATCGACGAGCGCGACCGCTTGCCGGGGCCGGGCAGGTTCGGGTCATGGACGGCCGGGTTGGCCGGGGCGAAGGAGAAGTCGGTCAGTTCGTTGTTGAGCAGGAAGCCCCGGCCGGGCACGGTCATCGCGCTGCCGCCGGTCGACTCGATGGTCAGGGTGTAGGCGACGACGTTGCCCCACTTGTCGGCGACCGTGAGATGGGTGGTGCTCTCCGCCGCGTGGGTCGTCGGCGCGGCCTTGCCCTTGGGACGGCAGGGGCGCGGGTCGGCCGGGTCACCGGGTGCCAGCGGGCTGGTGAGTACCGCGTTGTCCTTGATCAGGCAGGACCGGGAGTCCGCGTACCGCTGGGAGAGCAGCCCCCTGGCGGGTACGTCCTCGAAGGCGGGGTCACCGACCCAGCGCCCCCGGTCGGCGAAGACGATCCGGCTGGCTTCGATGAACCGGTGCAGAAAGCGCTGCTCCGACGTGTTCGCGAGGTCGAAGCGCTCCAGGATGTTGAGGCCCTCGCCGACGCCGACGCCGCCGGAGGAGGAGGGCGCCATGCCGTAGACGTCCAGGCCCCGGTAGGAGACCTTCGTGGGGGTCCGGCGGATCGTCTCGTACGCCCTCAGATCGCGGCTGGACAGCTCGCCGGGGCGGACCTTGCGGGTGACGCCCTCGCCGACGGGGGGTGTGCGGACGGTGCGGACGATGTCGCGTCCGATCGCGCCCCGGTAGAGGGCGCCGACCCCGTCGCGGGCCAGTTCCCGGTAGGTACGCGCCAGATCGGGGTTCTTGAAGGTGGAGCCGACGACGGGGAGCCTCCCGCCGGGCAGGAAGAGCTTGGCCGTGTCGGGGAAGTCCTCGAACCGGGCGCGGTTGGACTCGGTCTGCGCCCGGAAGGTCGCGTCGACGGTGAAGCCGTCCTTGGCCAGCCGCTGGGCGGGGGCGAGCAGTTCACCCAGATCACGGCTGCCCCAGGAGTCCAGGGCGGTGGCCCAGGTCGCGGGGGTGCCGGGGGTCCCGACGGAGAGTCCGCTGGTCTGGCCCTCACTGAACGGGAGCGGCTTGCCGTTCTCGATGAAGAGGTCGGGGCCCGCCGTGCGCGGCGCGGTCTCGCGGCCGTCGATGGTCTGTACGGTACGGGACTTGGCGTCGTAGTAGACGAGGTAGCCCCCGCCGCCTATCCCCGCCGAGTAGGGCTCGGTGACGCCGAGGGCGGCGGCGACCGCCACCGCCGCGTCCACGGCGTTGCCGCCGCCGCGCAGCACCTCGATCCCGGCCGCCGAGGCGTTGGCGTCCACACTGGCGACGGCACCGCCCGAGCCGACCGCGACCGGCGTCTTCCTCGGCTCGTCGGCCGAAGCGGCCGGGGCGGCCGAGGCGGCCGGACCACCGGTGGGGACGGTGGCACCGATCGAGACCATGGCCGTGGCGGCGGCCAGCACCGAAACCTGACGCGCGGTGAGACGACGCATCCGTGTTCCCTCCAGTCGACACTCCGTGCGCGCACTGTAGTTCACCGCGTGGCACCCGTCAGGACCGCCTCAAACATCGTTCCGAAAACACCCCCTTCCGCCCCTCACCTGTGCTTTCCCCCGGAACACCCGTCTGTCGGGGTGGCGGACAGCGCCGGGACACGAGGGCGGTCGCCGTCCCCGGGGGCGCGCCGGGGCGGCCTGCGGGAGAGGGACGGGCCTTCCCGAAGACCGCCCCGGGGGATGCCCGCTACCCCTTCGCCAGGGGGCCGCCGGGCAGCAGGGCGCCCGGATCGGCCGGCGCGCTGTCGGCGGCCCCGGTCCGAGGGGTCTTGGGGCTGCGCCGCTGCCGGCGGGCCACCCACGTGGCCAGCCAGGACAGCAGCATGCACATCCCGATGTAGATCGGCGAGATCACCATCACCACGGGGATGAACGGCAGGTCGTAGTCGAGGTTGGAGGCGATCAGCTTCCCGGCGTGCAGGAACTCCTCATAGGTGATCAGATAGCCCAGCGAGGTGTCCTTGAGCGCGACCACGAGCTGGCTGATGATCGCGGGCAGCATCGCCCGGACCGCCTGCGGCCCCAGGACATGCGTCATGACCTGGGTTTTGCGCAGGCCCAGCGCGTAGGCGGCCTCCCGCTGGCCCCGGTCCACGGAGTTGACCCCGGCGCGGAAGACCTCGGCGAGCACCGAGCCGTTGTAGAGGGTCAGCCCGGCGACCAGCGCGGGCAGCGGCTGCACCTTCAGGGCGACGAAGATGAAGAAGATCATCACCAGTACCGGCATGGCCCGGAAGAACTCGACCAGGACCGTGGCGATCCAGCGCGGGACCCGGTGCTCGGAGAGCCGCCCGCTGGCCAGGATCACCCCGAGCAGCAGTGAGAGCACCGCCGCGTAGGCGAACGCCTTGAGGGTGTTGGCCAGCCCCTGGAGCAACAGCTCCTGGATGCCCTTGTACTCGAAGGGGGTCCACTTCGCGGCGGTGAACTGCCCGGTGTCGAAGAGCAGATAGAGCACCCAGCCCAGCAGCGCCAGGATCGCGACGGTCGCGATGATCCCGTAGAGCCGGTGCCGGGCGCGGGTGCGGGGGCCGGGGATGTCGTAGAGGGCGGAGGAATCGGTCATCGGGCGACTCCATAGCGCTTCTCCAGCACATTGAAGAGGGCGCTGATGGTGAGAGTGATGATCAGATAGCCGACGGCGATCCAGACGAAGGTCCAGATGATGTTGTAGCCCAGCTCACTGAGGGTCTTGTACGTCCCGAGCAGCTCGGTGACGCTGAAGGCGCCCGCGATGGCCGAGTTCTTCGCGAGGGCGATGATCGTGGATCCGATCGGCGGGATGACGGTACGGAACGCCTGCGGCAGCACCACGGTGGTCAGGGTCTGGCCGAAGGTCATCCCCAGACTGCGCGCGGCCTCGCCCTGGCCCCGGGGGACGGTGTTGATGCCCGCGCGCAGCGCCTCGCAGATGAAGGCGGAGGTGTAGCAGCCGAGCGCGATGACCGCGAAGACCCCGAAGGGCAGCACGAGTCCGAACCGGGGCAGCCCCAGCAGGACCGCGAAGAAGAGCAGGGTGAGCGGGGTGTTGCGGAGCACGGTCACCCACGCGGTGCCGAAGGCGCGCAGGGAGGCGACGGGCGCCACCCGGAAGGCGGCCATCAGGAAGCCGAGCACGAGCGCGAGCAGCGAGGAGAAGAACGTCAGCTCGACGGTGCCGAGGAATCCCTCCGCGTAGAGGGAGAAGTTGTCGGTCAGTACGTCCATGGGGGACTGGTGGCTCCTCAGCTCGCCGGGTAGCGGTCGATCGGGGGCGGCGTGGGCGCCGGGACCCCGGAGAGGCCGAGGGTGGCGTCATACGCCTTCTTCCAGTTGCCGTTCTTCTCGTTGGCCTCCAGGGCGTCGTCGATCGCGAAGCGGAAGGCGTTGTCGGGGCGGGGCACCCCGATCCCGTACGGCTCCTGGGAGAACGGCGCGCCGACCACCTTCAGTTCGTCGGGGGCCTTGGCGGCATAGCCGATGAGGATCGCGTCATCGGTGGTCACGGCGTCGACCTGGTAGGTGAGCAGATTGTCGACACAGATGGAGTAGGTGTCGTACGAGACGAGGTCGGCCTGTGGGTAGTCCTGCTGGATGCGCTGGTACGGAGTGGAACCGGCGGCCGAGCAGACCCGCTTGCCCTTCAGGTCCTGCGGGCCCTTGATGTCGTTCTCGTCCGTGCGCACCAGCAGGTCCTGACCGGCGATGTAGTACGGCCCGGCGAAGCCGACGAGCTTCTTGCGGTTGGCGTTGATGGTGTAGGTGCCGACGTAGTAGTCGATCTGACCGTTCTGGAGGGCGGTCTCGCGGTTGGCGGAGGCGATCGTCCGGAAGACGATCTTCTGGGGATCGAGCCCCAGGGAGGCGGAGACCATCCGGGCGATCTCGATGTCGAAACCGGAGTAGACGCCGGTGGCGGGGTCCTTCTCGCCGAGGTAGGGCTGGTCCTCCTTGGCGCCGACGACGAAGTGGCCGCGCTTCTTCGCCCGTACCCAGGTGGGCGAGGAGGGCAGCTGGAACGCGGTGTCGACCTGGTAGTGCGGCAGCGCCTCGGGCTGGGGTCCCTTGACCGGAGGACTGCCCTCCTTGCCGCAGCCGGCGCTGGCCATGGCGGCGATCAGGGCGAGGACCACGAAAGAACGGGTGACACGGGTGACACGGGTGACACGGGTGGTGCGGGAGACACGGGGGCGCCCGGTGGCGGCGCGGGCGGGCCGGGCCGCCTCCGTACTCCGGGAGGTCACCGGGCGAGGGGCGCGGGCGTCGTCGCCACCGCGAGGATGTTGTCTCATTCTGATCCCCCGCTCAGTGCTTGAGGATCTTGGAGAGGAAGTCCCGGGCCCGGTCGCTCTCCGGGTGGGTGAAGAAGTCCTCGGGGGCGCGGTCCTCGACGACCCGGCCGTCGGCCATGAACACCACCCGGTTCGCGGCGGAGCGGGCGAAGCCCATCTCATGGGTGACCACCACCATGGTCATCCCGTCCCGGGCGAGCTGCTGCATCACCTCCAGGACCTCGTTGATCATCTCCGGGTCGAGCGCCGAGGTGGGCTCGTCGAAGAGCATCACCTTGGGATCCATGGCGAGCGCGCGGGCGATGGCCACCCGCTGCTGCTGTCCACCGGAGAGCTGGGCGGGGTACTTGTCGGCCTGTGCGGCCAGCCCCACCCGGTCCAGCAGCTCCCGGGAGCGCTGATCGGCCTCCTCGCGCTTGCGCCGTCTGACCTTGACGGGCGCGAGGGAGACATTGGCCAGCACGGTCTTGTGGGCGAAGAGGTTGAACGACTGGAAGACCATGCCGACCTCGGCCCGGAGCCGGGCCAGCTCCTTGCCCTCCTCGGGCAGGGGCTCACCGTCGATGAGGATCTGCCCGGACTCGATCGACTCCAGCCGGTTGACCGTCCGGCACAGGGTCGACTTCCCCGATCCGGAGGGCCCGATGACCACCACCACCTCCCCGCGCCCCACCACGAGGTCGATGTCCTGGAGGACATGCGCCTGCCCATAGAACTTGTTGACGCCCCGCAGTTCGATCAACGGATCGACGACGGCCATACGCTGCCCTACCCACTCATCGCTTGTGTCGAGGTCAGCGCAAACTATCCAGTCGGATAAGGGACTTCGCACACGACACGCATGAACGGCGCATAAGCCGTATTGAGTGACAGTCGGAGCGGCTGGGGGCGCTCTCGGGCCAGGGAGGGAGCGCGTACGGCTCCGAGGTCGGGCGCGCTCCACCGGCGCCGACCGGCGCGCGGGCGCCCGAAAGCGGTACGGGCGGCGGCGCGGGGCACGGCGGCCCCGGGCGCGCGTGCGGGCCGGTGGGCCCCGGCCGGCCGACTGGGATGAGGAGCGGCGAAGAGAGGTGGCTCCGGGACGGCCACGAGCCCTGGCACCGGAGTACCCCGCTCCGGTACGCGTCCGGCCGGGGGACGCGCATCCGGCCGCCCGGAAGCGCTACGGACGGCGGCAGCGCTACGGGCGGCGGCCTGGGGGCGGCACGGACCGAGTCCGGCGCGGGCACCCCGGCGCGGAGCCGGACGCGGGCACCGGGTCGCGCGGTGCCGGTGCCACCGGCGCCGCTACGCCTCCGCCGCCTCCGCGTACACCTGCGACAGCTCCGGCGCGCCATGGACCGCCCAGTCCAGTCCCGCCTCGACCACACCGATCTCCCGGCCGGAGGCGAGCCGCACCACCGGATGACCGCCGGGCCAGATGTGCCACACCGCGCCCGGGACGGTCCGCACGATCACCGTGCCGAGGTAGAGCCCGGCGTCATTGCCCACCCAGGGCAGCTCCTCCGGGTCATCCCGCCAACGCGGCGGCAACTGGTCCAGGGCGGCCAGCGAGTCGGGGGTGTCGTCCAGCTCAAGACCCAGCCGCTCGGCCCGCACCCGCAGCAGCTCGCACTCGGAGAACAGCTCGGCGATGGCGGCCGAGCGCTCCGGGTCGGTGTCCGCGCCAGGAAACCCGCCCTCCTCGGCAGCGGGGTCCTGCCGCTTGAGCCAGTTGTCCAAGAAAGGGATGTTCATACCACTCAGCCTCGCATCACGGTGGACGCCCCCACCACCGGGCGCCCGCCAGAGATTGACCAGAACGCGCCGCAACGCGCCCCCGGGTTTCCGCGTCAGACGTCGAGATCCACCACGACCGGGGCGTGGTCGGAGGCGCCCTTGCCCTTGCGCTCCTCCCGGTCGACATAGCCGTCCTTGACCGCCCCGGCGAACGGGCCGTTGCCGTAGACCAGGTCGATCCGCATGCCCCGGTTCTTGGGGAAGCCGAGCTGGCGGTAGTCCCAGTAGGTGAACGGGTGGTCGTACTTCAGCGGGCGCGGCACCACATCGGTGAGCCCAGTCTCCCGCAGGGCCGCCAGCGCCGCCCGCTCGGGCTCGGTGACATGGGTGCTGCCCTCGAAGGCGGAACGGTCCCACACATCGGCGTCGGTGGGCGCGATGTTGTAGTCGCCCAGCACGGCGAAGGGCCGCTCACCCGCCGCGTCGGCGGTCACCGCGTCCTTCAGGGCCGCCAGCCAGGCCAGCTTGTAGGTGTAGTGGTCATGGGTGACCTCGCGCCCGTTGGGCACGTACACCGACCAGAGACGGACCGGGCCGCAGGTGGCGGAGATGGCGCGCGGCTCGCTCACGCCCCCGTACTCGGGGCCGCCGGGCAGACCCGTGACCACGTCGTCGAGGCCGACCCGGGAGATCAGCGCCACCCCGTTCCACCGGCCGTCGGCGTGGACCGCGGACTCGTACCCGATCTCGCGCAGCTCGGCGGCGGGGAACTGCTCGGCCGTGCACTTGGTCTCCTGTACGCAGAGCACGTCGGTGCCGCTGCTCTGGAGCCAGGCCAGCAGCCGGGGCAGCCGGGCGGTGATCGAGTTGACGTTCCACGTGGCGATGCGCATGGGAAGAAGCCTAATGCCGGGGTCTGACACTCACGCCCGGCGCGCCCCCGGCCCCCGCCCGCCCCGGGCCGAGCACCCACCGGGACAGCCGCGAACCGGACCGGAGCCGTACGGAACGGAAAGGGACGCGAGCCGTACGGACACGGGCGTGAGCCGTACGGGCAGGAGCCGGAGCCGAACCGGCACGGGCCCGAGAGCGGGTGCGGGCGGACCTCGCCGGTCCGCCCGGCGTCACAGCTCCGTGCCCTCCCCGGGGGTCAGCCGCTGGTGGTGGGCACCGCCCAGGTTCGTGATGTGCCCGTCGTAGATCGGCCGGGCGATATCGGTCAGCAGCGCGTCGTGGATATCGATCGTGAGCCGGGGAGCCACCTCCCGTACATAGTCGATCACCTCGGAGATCTTGCTCCACGGCGCCTGGACGGGCAGCATCAGCGTGTCCACGGGACGTTCGGGGACGGTGAGCGCGTCACCCGGGTGGAAGACCGAGCCGTCCACCAGGAACCCCACGTTGGTGATCCGTGGAACATCCGGATGGATCACCGCGTGCAGCTCGCCGTGGACCTCGACCGGAAGACCGGCCGCGGTGAAGGTGTCCCCGTGGCCGACGGTGTGGACCCGCCCGGGGTAGGCGGGCGCGAGCCGCTCGGCCACGCTCCGCGGCGCCCACACCTCGGCCCCCGCCGCCAGGGCGGCCCGCACCCGGCCCTCCTCGAAGTGGTCCGGGTGCTCATGGGTGATCAGGACGGCGTCCGCGCCGACGGCCGCGTCCTCCTCGCTGAAGGCGCCCGGGTCGATGACGAGGACGGCCCCGTCCCGCTCCAGCCGCACACAGGAGTGCCTCTTCTTGGTGAGCCTCATAAGCCCCATCCTGCTACGGACGCGGCGTGGTCTCCTCCCGTATCACCAGGCCCGCCACCTCGAACGCCGTCTCCGCGGCGGGCACCCCGCAGTACACGGCGGTCTGGAGCAGGATCTCCCGGATCTCGTCCGGGGTCAGCCCGTTGCGCAGGGCCGCCCGGGTGTGGGCCGCGATCTGCTCCCGGTGGCCCCCGGCGACCAGCGCGGTCAGCGCGACCGCGCTGCGGATCCTGCGGTCAAGACCCTCCCGCGCCCACACCTCGCCCCAGGTGTAGCGGGTGAGCAGCTCCTGGAAGTCGGCGCCGAAGGCGTCGGCGCGGCCCATCACCTCGTCCACCCGGGCGTCCCCGAGGACCTCGCGCCGCACCCGCATCCCGGTGTCGTACGGATCGGGCCGCCCCGCCGCGTACGACTCCGGCTCCCCGGCTTCAGTGGCTTCGGTCTCGGCGACGGGAGCGACAGGGGCGACAGGAGTCACCGGAGGGGCGACGGGGGCGGCCGGAGCGGGCGCGACGGGGATCGCCGAGAGGGTGTCCTGGGCGACGCCCGCGAAGTGGCGGCCGAGCAGATCGGTCACGGCGGTGGGCTGCTCGACCGGGGCCAGATGAGAGGCGCCGGGCACCAGCGCCAGCCGGGCGTCCGGTATCCCGGCGACGAGGGTGCGCGCCTCCGCGGGACCGGTGACCTGGTCCTCCGAGCCCACCAGGACCAGGGTCGGAACGGCGACCCCGCCCAGCTCGGCACGGACGTCGAAGGTGGCGAGCGCCTCACAGGCCGCGATGTAGCAGCCGGGGTCGGTGGTGCGCACCATCTGCACCGCCCACTCGACGATCGCGGACTGGGCGGCGACGAAGGCGGGGGTGAACCAGTTCTCGGGGGTGCTGCGGGCGATGGGCTCCAGACCGTTGCTGCGGACGATGACACCGCGCTGGCGGAACTCGTCGGCGGTGCCGAACCGGGGCGAGGCCGCGACCACGGCGAGCGAGGCGATCCGGTGCGGATGGCGCAGCGCCAGCTCGATACCGACGGCGCCGCCGATGGAGCAGCCCGCGTAGCCGAACCGGCGCACCCCCAGTTCGTCCAGGGTGGCGAGGAGTCGCGCGGTCAGCTCCGCGACGGAGCTGACCGGGTGCGCGGGCGCACCACCGTGCCCCGGCAGGTCGTAGCGGATGACCCGCCACTCCCCCGCCAGCTCGGCGATCTGCCGGTCCCACATATGCCAGGTGGTGCCGAGCGAGGGCCCGAGGACGAGGACGGGCGCGTCATCGGGGCCGTCGACGCGGTACTGGAGGGTGGGCGACTGGGGAGTGGGCGCCAGGGGGGTGGCGGGCACGGAGGTGCCCGGGTGAGCGGCCGGAGTCTGTGCGGCCTGAGTGGCCCGCGGGGCCTCAGGGGCGCCGGGGGCGCCGGGGGCGCCGGGGGCGCCGGGGGCCTGGGCGGCCTCCGCGACCCCCAATACGCCCGGTGTACCCACGACTCCCGGTACGCCCGGGGACCCCAGTACGCCCGGTGTACCCACGACTCCCGGTACGCCAGGGGCCTGAGGGACATGGGCCGCCTGGGGCGTCTCAGGGGTGTGCGGGGCCTGAGGTGCTCCGGCCATCGGGACGGCGGAGGCGGCGGGAGCGGGAGCGGCGGGGACAGCCGAGGCGGCGGGCCCGCCTGGAGCGTCCAGAGCGATCGGGGGCCCGAAAGCCCCGCTCACGCCCACGGCCCCCGGCTGCGGAGGCGGCCCCTCGCGGTGGGTGCCCTGCGGCAGGAGCGGCTGCGGAGGCGGCGAGGACTGTGGGATCGGCGGGGGAGTCTGTGTGGGGGGCTTCTGCGTCTCACTCACCCGACACACCGTAGTGACCCTGGGGTCAGGTCCCGACGAGCGCCCCCTGACTTCGGGGCGCGGGGCCCGGCGGGGCGGGACGGGTCAGGGGTTGGCCGTGGAGACCACGTAGACCACGGGCCGCTTCTCGTTGGTCATATCCACGGTGATGTCCTTGGTGGGCCGGGGATCCTTCCCCTCATGGGTGGTCGCGGCCCACTCCCGTGGCGCGGTGAAGTCCCAGCCGACGGTACGGGCGTCCTTGGCCCGGATCGTCACCTTGTCGCCTTGGAGCGCCTCCCGGTCGGTGCCGACCCCCTCCAGGAAGCGGTCCAGGCCCGTCGGGGTGGTGCGGAACTCCACGTACAGCCTGCTGGTCTTCCAGTTGCTGGTCTCGAAGTAGGCCACGTCCTTGGACTTCGGCGGGATCGGCACCTCGAAGACCCGCCGCTTCATCTGGGACGGCCAGCTCTCGCGCAGCCCCTGGGCCGAGGACTCGGCGGCCTTGTCCCGGCCGCTCTCCCGGCTCTGCTGGGCGGAGATCACGAGATAGCCCGCCGGGACACCGATCAGCAGGACGATGGTCATCGCCGTCAGCCAGCGGCGGAGGATCATATGCCGTCGCCCCTCGGCGGGGCTGCTGCCCTCGTCCGGGGAGTTCGGCTGGCGCGGGACGGTCATCACGGGGTTCCTGGTTCCTGGGGGCCACTGGAATCGGAAGGGGTAATTCTACGGGGCTCGCCAGGGCGCCCGCCGGTCGCCGCCCATGGGCGCACAGGCGCGCGCACGGGCTCAAGGGTGCCGGAGCTCGGTCCGGGCGCGTGGACCGGGGATCCCGGCCGGTGCTCCACCGCCCGCTCAAGCGGCGAGTCGACGGGGGATCCCCGCCGCCGGTCCGTCCGCCCCACCCGTACGGGAGGTACGGCGGCCCCGGCACCGGGGACGCCATGGCGTCCCGTTCTGGATCGTGCCGGATCGTGCCGGGTTCGGATGCCTCTCCCGGCTACCGCCGGGCGCCGCGCTCTCCCCCTGGGCCCGGTGGCCCGAGTGGGCGTACCCGCCCGGACCCGGCGGGTACTCCCGCTCAGGCCGGCCCTCTCCCGCCCGGTGCCCGGCGGCACGGAGGTGCCTAGGGCCCCTGTTCCGGGCGGGCCGAGGAAGTGGAGCTGCGCAGGGCCTGCGCGTACCGCTCGTACCGCTCCTGGCGCTCCACCCGGCGCCGGTTCGCCCGGCGGAAACGGCGCGCCACCAGCCGGGCCAGGTCGGCGGCGCCGACCATGCCCGCCTCGGGGCCGAGCTGCGCCTTGGTGATCCTGGCCTCGGGCCGGTAGCCCCGGCCGGTGAGATGGCGCCGGAAGGCGTCCCGCGCCGGGCCGATCAGCAGATCGTCGGCGGCGCTGACGCCACCACCGATGACGAAGCACGACGGATCGAGCGCGGCGGCGAGATTAGCGATGCCGACACCCAGCCACTGCCCGATGTCCTGGAACAGCTCGACGCACATCGGGTCGCCCTCACGGGCCAGCTCGGTGATCAGCGGGCCGGTGATGTCACCGACCGAGCCGCCCACCCGCTCGATGAGGGTGTGGGCCACGGGAGAGTCGGCGGCCGCCAGCTCCCTCGCCTCGCGGACGAGCGCGTTCCCCGAGCTGTACTGCTCCCAGCAACCCCGGTTGCCACACGGGCAGCGGTGACCACCGGGCACCACCTGCATATGCCCGAACTCGCCGGCCACCCCGAACTTGCCGCGCTTGACCCGGCCGTCCTCCAGGATCGCGCCGCCGATACCGGTACCCAGCGTGATCATCACCAGATGGTCCTCGCCCCGGCCCGCGCCGAAGCGCCACTCCGCCCACGCGGCGGTGTTGGCGTCATTGTCGACCAGGACCGGCACGGCGAGCCGCGCGGACAGGGCGTCCCTCAGCGGTTCATTACGCCACGCCAGATGCGGGGCGAAGAGGACGGTGGAACGGTCCGCGTCCACCCAGCCCGCGGCGCCGATCCCGACGGCGTGCACATCGTGGCGGTCGGAGAGATCCAGGACCAGCTCGCAGATGGTGTCCTCGACGACCTTGGGGCTCTTCGACTTGTCCGGGGTCTCGGTACGGACCTTCTCCAGGATCACCCCGTCGGCGTCGACGACACCCGCCATCACCTTCGTACCGCCGATGTCGATGCCGACGGTCGGCACACGAGGCGCGGTGAGATGCGAACGGCGCTCACGGGTGCCGACGGTTCGCAGGACGGTGGCGCGGGCGGAGCCGCGGTGCGCGAAATCGCGGTAGGTGCTCATGTCCCTGCGGGGTGTAGGGGGCGGTGGGCGGATCGAGGCGGCCGCGCCCCGAGACCCCTGAATTCTGCCAGGTCCCCCACCCCCCGCACCCTGCGGGCGCTCCGCCCCGGTCCCCACGGCGGGACCTCGCCCGCGCGAACAGGCGCGTGCCCTGCCGCGGGGGCCGGTGCGGGCGTCTGTTCCGCCGGGCCTCGCGAGGCGGGCGCGCCGTGGAACGGCAGGGGCGCGGGGCCGACCCGCACAAGCCGGGCGCGCCTGAGGTCAGGCGCGGCGGGTGGCTCCGGCGCGGGCGAGCTCGTGCTTGAGGTCCTCCAGCTCGCTCCCGCCCGCCATCTGCCGCGTCAGCTCATCCAGCGTCACCGAGTCCTTCGTATGGCTCGCCGTCATCGCGCCGCGCTTCAGCAGGACGAACCGGTCCCCCACCAGGTACGCGTGGTGCGGGTTGTGCGTGATCAGCACCACGCCGAGCCCCGCGTCCCGCGCCGCCGCCACGTACTTCAGCACGACACCGGACTGCTTCACCCCCAGCGCGGCGGTCGGCTCGTCCAGCACCAGCACCTTCGCGCCGAAGTACACGGCGCGGGCGATGGCGACGCACTGGCGCTCACCGCCGGAGAGGGTCCCGATCGGCTGGTCCACATCGCGCAGGTCGATGCCCATCCGCAGCAGCTCGGTCCGGGTGGTCTCCCGCATCCGGCGGACGTCGAGGCGCCGGAAGGGGCCGGATCCCTTCGTCGGCTCGGAACCCAGGAAGAAATTCCGCCAGACCGGCATCAGCGGTACGACCGCGAGATCCTGGTAGACCGTGGCGATGCCCCGGTCCAGGGCCTCGCGGGGGTTGGCCAGCCGGGTCTCCTCGCCGTCGATGGCGAAGGTCCCCGCGTCGTGCTGGTGCAGCCCCGCGATGATCTTGATCAGGGTGGACTTACCGGCGCCGTTGTCCCCGAGGACACAGGTGATCTCCCCGGAGCGCACCTCCAGCGAGACCCCCTCCAGGGCCCGGATGTTCCCGTAGAACTTGCTGACACCGTCCAGCTCCACCAGAGCGGGTTCGGTCATCGTGTCGCCTCCGCTCGTCTGCGGACCCATGCGTTCAGCAGGGTGGCCAGGAGGAGCATCGCCCCGAGGAAGAACTTGAACCAGTCCGGGTTCCACTCCGCGTAGACGATGCCCTTGCTCGTCATGCCGAAGATGAACGCGCCGACGGCCGAGCCGATGGCGGAGCCGTACCCTCCGGTGATCAGACAGCCGCCGATCACGGCCGCGATGATGTAGATCAGCTCATTGCCGACGCCCTCGCCGGACTGCACGACGTCGAACGAGAAGAGCAGATGCTGGCCGGAGATCCAGGCCGCGAAGCCGACCCCCATATAAAGGCCGATCTTGGTCTTGACGACCGGGACGCCGACGGCCCGCGCCGCGTCCGAACCGCCGCCGACCGCGAAGATCCAGTTACCGAAGCGCGTCCGCAGCAGGACCCATGTCGCCAGGGCGATCAGGACAAACCACCACAGGATCGTCACCTTCAGGGTGACATCCCCGAGGGTCAGCTCCGAGGCGAAGACCTTCTTCGCCGAGTCGAAGCCCTCCATATCGGCGATCGACTTGGTGGAGACGGTGCCACTGATCAGCTTGGTGAAGCCCAGGTTCAGTCCGGTCAGCATCAGGAAGGTGCCGAGCGTGATGATGAAGCTCGGCAGCTTCGTCCTGGTCAGCAAGGCCCCGTTGAAGACGCCGATAGCCAGGGTGACCAGCAGGGACACCCCGACACCGACCCACACATTGGCCGTCATCTGGTAGCTGAACATCGACGACACCAGCGCCGAGCTGGTCACCAGCACACCGGCCGAGAGGTCGAACTCACCGCCGATCATCAGCAGCGCCACCGGGACCGCCATGATCCCGATCGTGGAGGCCGCGTAGAGGACGGTGGAGAGGCTCGCCGCCCGCAGAAAGGAGTCGGCGACGATCGAGAAGAAGAGGAAGACGGCGATGGCACCCACCACCGAGCCCAGCTCGGGACGGCCCAGCAGCCGCTTCCACGGCGAGAGCCGGATCAGCCGCTCATCGGACGGCGGCGAGGGAGCGGCCTCGGCCGGTGGCGCGCTGGTGCTCATCGGGTCCCCCGCTTGGTGTAGTCCTCCAGCCGGGCGGCCTCGTCCTGCGTGATGATCTGCGGCCCGGTCAGTACGGGCTTGCCGCCGCCGAGCACATCCGCGTTGTAGCGGTAGAGCCACAGCAGATCCACGGCCTCATACCCCTGAAGATACGGCTGCTGGTCCACGGCGAAGCCGAGCCTGCCGTCCTTCAGACTGGCGGCGACCTTGGCATTGAGGTCGAAGGTGTCGATCTCCGCCTTGCTCCCGGCGCTCTGCTTCGCCTTCACGGCGGTGTCCGCGAAGGGCGCGCCGAGGGTGACGACCGCGTCGACCGCCCGGTCGGCCTGGAGCTTGGCCTCGATGGACGCCTGGACGTCGGGCATGTTCGTGCCATCCACGTACAGGTTCTGCAACTGCCCCTTGAACGTCTTCTTCGCCCCGGCGCAGCGCTGCTCGTGCCCGACATTGCCCTGCTCGTGCAGGACACACAGCGCCTTCTTCTTGCCCCGCTGGTTCAGCTCCTCGCCGACCGCCTCCCCGGCGACCGTCTCGTCCTGACCCACATGGGTCAGCGCGCCGAACGCCTTGGACTGGTCGACACCCGAGTTCACCGTGATCACCGGGATACCCGCGGCCACGGCCTTCTCGACGACCGCCTTCATGGCGTCCGGCTTGGCGAGGGTGACGATCAGACCGTCGACCTTCTTGTCGATCGCCGTCTGGACGAGCTGCGCCTGCTGCTGCGCCTCGTCGCTCTTGGAATAGACGAAGTTGATGTTGTCCTTGGCGGCGGCCTGCTCGGCCCCGTTCTGGACGATGTCCCAGAAGGTGTCGCCATCACCGGAGTGGGTGACCATCGCGAAGGTCCAGCGCGGAGTGTTCACGGCCGCCTTCCCCGCCGCCGCCTCCGCCTTACGGGCGTCCTCCGCCCGCTTGCCACCGGTGCTGCTGCATCCCGCCAGCGAGAGTCCGAGCACCGTCGCCAGCACCGCGCCGAGCGCGCGTACCCCTGTCCTTGCCCTTGCCACGGTGCCGTGCCCTTCTCGCCGTACTCGTCCTCGCCCCGACCGGGGCACTGTCCCCCGGCGTGACCTGGGGGCGATATCCCGCCCCCCAACCGCCCAAGTATGGGTCACGGCAGATCGCGGGGTCCGCATCGGGTGCTTTTTAGCTGCTTTTTACGCACTTCTTCTTTTTTTAGCGGTTCTTCACCTCCGGGGCGCTTTAGTCGATGTCTCGCGTCCGACGTGCTCGATCGCTCGTTCCTCGCGATCTCCGCGCGACGGCCACGAGATCCCCCAGGCCTGCGCCTGGGGGTGCCCCCAGACGCGCCCCTTTGGCTCAGAACCGACCTCGGGTGGAGCGAATCGTCGCACGGAGCTACTCACCGGCATAGCCCCTGGGTGTGACCCGGTGGCGGGGCTCCCACGCGAGAAACCGGGGGCGGGCGTCCTTCGGAGAATCGACAACGGCCACGGTCACGCGGACAGGTACCACCACAGCCGGGCTCCGGGGGCACGTTCGGGGGGTGCAGGGTCGCCCCCGCAGGGAGTGGCGGGGCAACCCGGTCTCACGGGACAGGGGGGTCTTGTCCGCCGCTCACGAGGAGGTGAGCCCGGAGGCCCCCGAACCCCGCACACAGAGCACAGCGGCAGCGACAGACACCGCACCCGCGGACCGCACACAACGGAACCCCACCGACACCGCGCCCGGCACCGGACCACGGCCCGGAGGGCCCCGCACCACGGGCTCGCCCCGCAGCGGCCGCGAGCCGTCAGGACCTGACCAGGAGCTGGAACTCGAACGCGTACCGGGAGGCGCGATAGAGATGGGAGCCGTACTCCACGGCGCGGCCGGTGTCGTCGAAGGTCGTGCGTTCCATGGTCAGCAGGGGGGCGCCCGGCGCCTCCCCGAGGAGTTCCGCCTCCGTCGCCGAGGCCGCCCGCGCGCCGACCGACTGGCGGGCGCTGTGCAGGGTGATCCCCTCGGCCCGCATCACCCGGTAGAGGCCGGTGGCCTCCAGGCGGGCGGTGGCGCAGTCGAACAGGCCCGGCGGCAGATGGTTGGTGAGCAGGGCCATCGGCTCCCCGTGGGCGTACCGCAGCCGCTGGACGCGCTGGACCTCGCTGCCCACCGCCACCCCGAGGGCGGCGGCGACCTTCGCGTCGGCGGTGGACTCCGCGTTGGCGAGGACGACGGTGGCGGGGCGCTGTCCGGCGGCCTCCAGGTCGTCATAGAGGCTGCTCAGCTCCAGGGGGCGTTTGACCTGGCTGTGGACGACCTGGGTGCCCACGCCTCTGCGCCGTACCAGCAGGCCCTTGTCCACGAGGGACTGGATGGCCTGGCGGACCGTGGGGCGGGAGAGCCCCAGCCGCCCGGCCAGCTCGATCTCGTTGCCGAGGAGGCTGCCGGGGGTGAGCACCCCGCGCTCGATGGCCGACTCCAGCTGCTGCGAGAGCTGGTAGTAGAGCGGCACCGGGCTGGTCCTGTCCACGCTCAGGTGGAGCGACAGCGCGCGTTCCGTCACGGGTCTGGGCTGTTTGGGCACGTGGCGAGCGTAGTCGCCGCTTATGTTGACGGGAAGTCCTGAAGTCAGGTTGTCAGGACAAACCCTTGACATCGTGGTGGGCCCGGCGCCATTTTGGGGCGCATGCGCATCGGACTCATCGGTACGGGACGTATCGGCGCCTTCCACGCGGAGGTCCTCAGCCGCCATCGGGACGTCGGCTCACTGGTCGTGGCGGACGCGGATCCGGCCCGGGCGGCCGTGGTCGCCGAGGCCGTCGGCGCCACGGTGGCCGGGGTGGAGGAACTGTTCGACGGCGTGGACGCGGTGGTGATCGCCTCGGCGACCGCCTCCCACGCCGGGCTGATCGGACGGGCGGCCCGTGCCGGTCTCCCCGCGTTCTGCGAGAAGCCGATCGCCGTGGACCTGCCGGGCACCCTCGACGCGCTGCGCGAGGTCGAGTCCGCGGGCACCACGCTCCAGATCGGTTTCATGCGCCGGTTCGACGCCGGGTACGCGGCCGCGCGGGAGCGGGTCCGTTCGGGTGAGCTGGGGCGGCTGCACACCGTCCGGGCGGTCACCGCGGACCCGGCGCCTCCGCCCGCCGCGTATCTGCCGCTCTCCGGCGGGCTCTACCGGGACTGTCTGGTGCACGACTTCGACATCCTGCGCTGGGTGACCGGACGGGAGGTCGTGGAGGTCTACGCGACCGGCTCGGACGCGGGCGGGGCGATGTTCCGCGACGCGGACGATGTCGACACGGCCGCCGCCATCCTCACCCTCGACGACGGCACACTGGCGACGGCGACCGCGACACGGTGCAACGGCGCGGGGTACGACGTACGGATGGAGCTGGCGGGCGAGCGCGGGCAGATCGCCGTGGGGCTCGACGACCGCACCCCGCTGACCTCCACGGAGCCCGGGGGCCCTGGCGCGCCCGAGCGGCCGTGGCCCGGTTTCCTCGAACGCTTCGCCCCGGCGTACGAGGCCGAGCTGCATGCCTTCGTACGGCTGGTACGGGGAGAGACAGCGAATCCGTGCGACGGGCGTGAGGCGCTGGCGGCGCTGCGGATCGCGGAGGCGTGCGAACGCTCGCGCCGCACCCGGCGCCCGGTCACCGTGACGGCCCCGGCCACGGACTGACCACACCCCGCGCCCGGTCGGCCTCATGGCCGGGGCTCGCCACATCCCGCGCCCGGTCACACCGGCCCCTCTACGGCTCCTCGTCGAGCAGTCCGGCGTCATGCGCCAACAGGGCGATCTGCACCCGGTTGTTGAGCCCGAGCTTGGCGAGGATCCGTGAGACATGCGTCTTCACCGTCGGCACGCTCATATAGAGGGTCGCGGCGATCTCCGCGTTGGAGTGACCGCGTCCGACGGCGACGGCGACCTCACGCTCCCGCTCGGCGAGGGAGGCGACGCGCTGCCCGGCCGCCCGGCGGCGGGCCCCGTTCCGCGACTCCCCGGCCGGGGAGCCCGGCTCGTCCCCGGGTTCCGCCGCGACCCGCGTCATCAGCTGCCGGGTCACGGACGGGGAGAGTACGGGATCCCCCGCGGCCACCCTCCGTACCGCCGCGACGATCTCGGCGGGCGGGGTGTCCTTGAGGACGAACCCGGCCGCCCCGGCCCGCAGGGCGCGCAGCACCTGCTCATCGGCGTGGAAGGTGGTCAGCAGGACCACCTGGGGCGACCGGGGGCGGCGGCGCAGTTCCTCGGTGGCGGTGAGCCCGTCGACGGCGGGCATCCGGATGTCCATCAGCACCACATCCGGCCGGAGCCGCTCCACCAGCTCCGGGACCTCCGCACCGTCGGCCCCCTCCCCCACGATCTCCACATCCTCCGCGCCGCCGAGCATCAGGGCGAGGCCCGCCCGCACCAGAGGGTCGTCATCGACGACCAGCAGCCGTATGGTCATGCCGCCCACGGTAGCCAGGCCCGGACCTGGAAGCCGCCCGCGCCGGTCCGGCCGTGCTGGAGGGTGCCCCCGGCGAGCGTGGCCCGCTCGGTGAGGCCGATCAGTCCCTGACCCGAACCGGGCACCTTCGGAACCTCGCCGTCCGGCGCCGGATTGTCGACCTCGACGGTCACCCCCTCGCCCTTGCGCCCCCGCAGGGTGAGGGTGACCTCGGCGCCGGGCGCGTGCTTGCGGGCGTTGGTCAGGCCCTCCTGGACGATGCGGTAGACGGTACGGCCGACCGCGGCCGGCACGGTGTCCGGGGCGTCGATGCCGTTCTCCAGGGACACCTTCATGCCCGCCGCACAGACCTCGCCGACCAGCGCGTCCAGGCTGGCGAGCGTGGGCTGGGGCCGGTCGCCGCCATCACCGTCACCGGGCGTGCGCAACACCCCGATGATCTCCCGCAGATCCTGGAGCGCCTCATGGGCGCTGTCACGGATCACCCCGGCGGCGCGCGCCACCTCGGCGGGCGGGGCGTCCGGCCGGAACTCCAGCGCACCCGCGTGCACACTGAGCAGAGTCAGCCGATGGGCGAGCACATCGTGCATCTCCCGGGCGATGGCCTCCCGGGCCAGCCGCTGGGCCTGCTCGGCCCGCAACTCGGCCTCGGCCTCGGCCCGCCGCGCCCGCTCGCGCAACACCACCACCAGCTGGCGCCGGGAGCGCACCAGCATCCCCCAGCCGACCGCCAGCAGCACCATCACCACCCCGAGCAGCACCGACCCGAGCACACTCATACTCGGATCGGGCCGCAGCAGCGGCTGGAGGACGGCGGTCAGCAGGGCGAACCCTCCGGCCAGGGCGACGGGGCGGAAGGGCCGGTGCACCGCCAGGCTGAAGACGGCCACGATCTGGGCGCCCCCGGCGACCGGGGTGACCAGGACCAGCAGCGACAGCAGCACCGCCAACTGCACCGGCCAGCGCCGGCGCGGCCACAGCGCACAGCAGGCGGCGGCGCCGACCAGCTGGTCCACGATGACGATCGGCTGACCGGTGTTGACGTCCTGGCTGGTCTCGGCCGCCGCCAGCCCCACCAGCGCCGCGAGGACGAACATCACGGTGTCCACGATCCAGTCGCGCACGGTACGGCGGGGCCTGCGGCCCCGGGGCCGGTCGCCCTCGCCCTCCTCGCCCGCCACCGCACCCGGCCGGTCCGGGTCGATGCTCTCCACCATGGCCGAAGGCAGAAGCCAGGGGTACTCCGTGCGCGTCATGCGCCCAACTTAGGCGGTCATGGTCGCCGGGCCACGCCACGCGCCCCGGCCCGGCACCAAAGTCGCCGGGGAAGAGACTTTCGTCGCGCCGATCGGTCCGGAGGACGGACGCGGTGAGCGGGGGCGGCGGCCGATCATCGGTCCATGTGGAAGATTGTCGAGACCTGCGGCGGAGTGCTGGTGTTCCTGGGCGGGTGCGGGGTCCTGCGGGAGCTGACGGGGTGGTTCTCCTTCATGGGCTTCACGCGGATACTCACGGACAGCGCGGATGTCCTGCGGGACAACGCGCTGTTCACGAACATCGTGATCACGGTCCTGGGCGTCGCCCTGGTGGCCATGTCCGCCAACGCGCACCGCCCTTGACCCCCACGGGCCCGTCAGGTGAGCCATGCCCCCAGGACGGGCCCGCCGGTTCCCGCCCGGCGACGGGGGCGCGCCGGAGCGCGTGGGCCCGCGACGCGCACGGGCGGGGGCAGGCCCCATGGAGGGAGGGGTCAGGTGTCGGCGAAGGTGCCGAATTCGGGGCGGCCGGCCAGGTCGTAGGTGTGGATCGCCACCCCCGCCCCCGTCATCCGCGCCTCCCGGTGGTGGAACGCCGTCGGCACCGCGCCGTCCGCGAAGAGCCGCAGCCCGGTCCCGAGGACCACGGGGAAGACCAGCAGCCGCACGGTGTCGATCAGGTCGTGGGCCATGAGGGCGTGGGCGAGCCTGCCGCTGCCGTGGACCTGGAGTTCGCCCTCCTCCAGGCCGTCCTTGAGCGCGGCGACCTCGGTGGCGAGGTCGCCGCCGAGGATGGTGGTGCCTTCCCAGTCGGCCTGCTCCAGGGTCCGGGAGGCCACGTACTTGGGCAGGGTGTTGAGCCGGGAGGCGATGGGGTCGGTGGGGTCGGTGTGGCGGGGCCAGTACCCGGCGAAGATGTCGTAGGTCCGGCGCCCGAGCAGAAAGGCCCCGGCCCGGTCGAAGACCTCACCCATGAAACGGCCGAAGTCCTCGTCTCCGTACGGGACGGACCAGCCGCCGAGCGCGAAGCCGCCCCGGGTGTCCTCCTCGGGCCCGCCGGGGGCCTGCATCACCCCGTCGAGCGTGACGAACGTGGTGATCGTGAGGTGAGCCATGGTCGCTGTCCGCCTCCTGAGTGCTGCGGTCGTGAGCGGCTACGGAGATCGTGCCCCGGTCGCTCTCCCAGGGTGAACGTCCCGTCGTTGTCCCGCCAGCGCGGCGGGATCCCTCTTGATGTGAGGGACGGCGCGACGACGCGTCCCCGCGGCGGGAGGCCCGGGGCCTTGGGGCGCTTCGGGAACGACGGCCGCGTCCCCTCCCGTACGGTGGGACCCGGGTGCGGGGACCCCGTATCCCCCGCCGCCGGGTCAGAAGGCGTCGCGCAGCCGCTTCTCGCCCTCCCCCGTCAGTTCCCCGAAGAGCCGCAGCCGTGAGATCCCGCCGTCCGGGTAGATGTCCATCCGGACCCGGCGGGCCACCACCTTCCGCCCCAGGACGAAGCGGTGGACGGCGTCCGGCTGGAGCCGGGTCCTGGGGAGGATCTCCACCCACGCGCCGCCCACCTCGTCCTGGGCGGTGAGGGCGACCCAGCCCGCGCTGTTCCCCTTGAGGTACGCGGTGTCGATCTCCACCGCGCGGATCTCCCCCTGTTCCACCAGCCGGTAGCGGATCCAGTCGTTGCCCCGGTCACGGCGGCGGCGGGTCTCCCAGCCGTCGTCCATCTTCCGGGAGCGGCCGGGCTGGATGGTGTGGGTGGCCGGGGAGTAGAAGAGGTCGGAGGCGTCCTCCACCTGGCCGCCGTTCTCCAGGGCGACCAGATCGATGGTGCCCAGCGCGGCGAGCCACGCGGGGTCGGGGACGATCTCTCCG
The DNA here is from genome assembly GCF_042800315.1 of Streptomyces sp. NPDC057638. NCBI lineage: Bacteria > Bacillati > Actinomycetota > Actinomycetes > Kitasatosporales > Streptomycetaceae > Streptomyces > Streptomyces sp. NPDC057638. Next base: position 3,355 of record NZ_JBHVHF010000027.1, on the reverse strand, counting down.
TACACCCGCAGCCGTGCGATACCGCCGTCGGGGTGCTGCCGCAGCCGCAGATGGGTGTAGCGGTGGCCGTCATCGACCGCGAAGCCGTTGGCGGCGTGGCCGCCGACGGGGGTGCGGGGGACCAGGGTGGTCCACTCGATGTCCTCGGCGAGGAGTTCCGCGGCGCCGGGGGTGCCGGAGAGTGAGGTGGCCTCGACGGAGACGGCCTGCGGGTAGTTGCCCCGGAAGTGGGCGGTGTCGACGACGATCCCCCGGACGACGCCCGGTGCGCCGAGGCGTATCAGCGCCCAGTCGTGGTCGTCGTCCCCGGGGTGGGGGGCGGCGGACCCGGTACCGCGTCTGCGGCGGGTCTCCCAGCCGTCCATGATCTTGCCCTTGTGGCCGAAGTGCTCCGGGTCGAAGGCGGCCCGGTCCCGCTTGAGCAGGTTCTCGCGTTCGGCGAAGAACTCGTCGTTGGCGGCGAGGACAGCGCCCCCGAGTCTGCGGTCGGCGAGGTCGGCGAGGTGGGTGAAGGGGAAGTCGGCGGTGCGGTAGTCGGTGTAGGGGTCACCGCCGCCGTAGGGGCGGGCGTCGCCGGTGAAGGAGGGCAGTGCGTCTGAGGAGGGGGAGGGAGCGGAAGCGGAGGGGGTCGGCATCGTCAGTCGTCCCTTTCGAGGAGTCGGCCGGTCGGCGCGCAGGCGGCGGTGTCCGTCGCGATGGGCACGCCCCGGAGCCAGGTCGAGCGGACGGTTCCGTAGAGTGTGCGGCCCGCGTACGCGGTGACCTGGTTGCGGTGGTGCAGCAGGGCGGGGTCGACGGTGAAGTGCTCGTCGGGCGCCAGGACGGCGAAGTCGGCGTCGCGGCCGGGGGCGATGGCGCCCTTGTGGCGCAGACCGGCGAGCGCGGCGGGCCCGGTGGACATCCAGCGCGCCACGTCCTCCAGCGTGTGGCCCCGGGCGCGGGCCGCGGTCCATACGGCGGGCAGACCGAGCTGGAGCGAGGAGATCCCGCCCCAGGCGGTGGCGAAGTCCCCGGTCTTCAGCCCGGTGGTGCAGGGCGAGTGGTCGGAGACGACGGCGTCGATGGTGCCGTCGGCGAGCCCGGCCCAGAGGGCGTCCTGGTTGGCGGCCTCCCGGATCGGCGGGCAGCACTTGAACTCGGTGGCGCCGTCGGGGACTTCCTCGGCGGTGAGGGTGAGGAAGTGGGGGCAGGTCTCGACGGTGATCCGTACCCCTTCGGCGCGGGCGCGGGCGAGCGCGGGCAGCGCGGCGGCGGACGACAGGTGCAGCACATGGACGCGCGCGTCCAGCTCCCGCGCCAGCTCGACGAGGGTGGCGACGGCGGTGTTCTCGGCGGCCGGGGGCCGGGAGGCGAGGAAGTCGGCGTAGGCGGGGCCGGGGCGCTGTCCGGTCAGTTCGGCGGGGTCCTCGGCGTGCACGATGAGCAGTCCGCCGAAGGCCGTGGTCTCGGCCATGGCCCGGGCCAGCCCGGTCCGGTCCAGCGCGGGGAACTCCTCGACCCCGGACGGCGAGAGAAAACACTTGAAGCCGTAGACCCCGGCGTCGTGCAGCGCCCTCAGCCGCCCGGCGTTCCCGGGGATCGCCCCACCCCAGAACCCGGTGTCGACGTGGACCGCGCCGCGGGCGGTGTCCTGTTTGGTACGGAGGTGGGGGACCGTGGTGGTCGGCGGCAGCGAGTTGAGGGGCATGTCCAGGAGGGTGGTGATCCCTCCGGCGGCGGCGGCCCGGGTGGCGGTGGCGAAGCCCTCCCACTCGCTGCGGCCGGGGTCGTTCACATGCACATGGGTGTCGACCAGACCGGGCAGGACCACGTCGTCGCCCGTGTCCACCCGCCGTACCCCCGCCGGTACGGGCGTGTCATACGGGAGGACGGCCGCGATCCGCCCGCCCTCGACGGTGACCGAGGCGGGTCGCAGTCCGTCCTCGGTCACCACCCGGGTGGAGCGCAGTACCAGTTCTCCCCGGTGGGCGTCGCTGTGCGCGTCCAAGCCCGGCCCCTCTCTCGTCCCCTGAAATTCAACGAACTGTTGAAGGAGTTTTCCTCCGCGCGGGCCACCCGTCAAGGGTGTACAAATTCCATTGGGCGAAAAGTCGTTTCCGCACAACAGAAGGTAGAGTGGTCGGCGGAGAGCCGTTCGCGGTGACCCCCACGCCTCGGTGAGACCGCGACGAGACCGCGGCGGAGCACGCCCGGACACCTGCCCGGCCACGCCGTCGCCCCCGCCGAGACCCCGGCTGACCGGGAAGGACGCCGGACGGAGCACGATGTGCCGGGCGTGATCCCCGGGTAGGCTGCTCCCTTGTCCGCCCGCCCGAAAGGACCCGCCAGCCGTGCCGACGTCCAGCGCCAGCGCCTCCGACGCCACCAAGACCACGAACGGCGGAGGTGGAGTCCAGTCCCTGGAGCGCGCCTTCGATCTGCTGGAGCGGATGGCCGACGCGGGCGGCGAGGTCGGCCTGAGTGAGCTGTCCACCAGCAGCGGCCTCCCGCTCCCCACCATCCACCGCCTGATGCGCACCCTCGTGGCCTGCGGCTATGTCCGCCAACAGCCCAACCGGCGCTATGCGCTGGGGCCCCGGCTGATCCGGCTGGGCGAGTCGGCCGCCACCCTGCTGGGCACCTGGGCGCGTCCCCATCTGGCCCGCCTGGTCGACGAGACCGGCGAGACGGCGAACATGGCCCTCCTGGACGGCGACGAGATCGTCTATGTGGCGCAGGTGCCGTCCCGGCACTCGATGCGGATGTTCACCGAGGTCGGGCGGCGGGTGCTGCCGCACTCCACCGGTGTGGGCAAGGCGCTGCTCGCGGGCGTTCCCGCCGATACCGTGCGCGCCCTGCTCTCCCGTACCGGTATGCCCGCCGCCACCGACCGGACCATCACCACCCCGGACGGCTTTCTCACCGCCCTGGCGGAGGTGCGCGCCCGCGGCTACGCGGTCGACGACAACGAGCAGGAGATGGGGGTGCGCTGTCTCGCGGTGGCGGTGCCCGACTCCCCCACGGCGGCGGCGATCTCCATCTCGGGACCGGCGGGCCGGGTCACCGACGAGGCGACGGAACGGATCGTGCCGATCCTCCAGGAGGTCGCCCGCGAACTGTCCTCATCACTCCGCAACCCACCGGGCGCCCCGGCGTGACCTCCACCACCGCGCCACCGGCGTACGGGCCCTGACGGCTCGTCGGCGGCGGGCGCGGGGCCGGTTCGGCGGCGGGCGCGGGACACCGTACGTGTACGGGATCCTCCGTCACGGGTACGGGAACGCCCGCCACGCCTACGGGATCCTCCGTCACGGGTACGGGATCTTCCGTCCCGGGTGCGGGAACGCCCGCCACGCCTACGGGATCTTCCGTCCCG